>JAGAYB010000157.1 GCA_017940705.1 Selenomonas sp.
CTGCCTGCAAAATCTGCCGGTTACCTTATGCCTTGACAGGGCCGGGCTGGCAGGTGCAGACGGAGCTACCCATCATGGGGCGTTTGACTTGTCATATCTGCGGCACATGCCCAATATGACGATATTTGCCCCTAAGGACGAAGGCGAATTGCGTGATATGCTCTACACCGCCGTGCAGATGGATACGCCGACAGCTGTCCGCTATCCCCGTGGCTGTGGTATGGGGGCTGAATTGCGCGAGGGCTTCCAAAGGCTGGAAATCGGCAAAGCCGAATGTCTGCGCGAGGGCAGTGATGTGGCTATTTTTGCTGTAGGCCCGCTGGTGTATAAAGCTCAGCAGACGGCAGATATTCTGGCACAGGACGGCCTGGCCGCGGCGGTTATCAATATGCGCTTTGTAAAGCCGCTGGATGAAGAAATGCTTAAACGTCATAGCTCAGCGCGCCTGCTGGTTACGCTGGAAGAAAATTCCCTGTTGGGGGGCTTTGGCGGCGCGGTGGCAGAATATCTGGCAGACAACGGCCGGAAAGCTGACCTCCTGCGGCTGGGACTGCCCGATAAATTCATAGAGCAGGGAACTCAGGAAGAATTGCTGACCATGTGCGGCTTGCAGCCGGCACAGATGGCAGCAAAGATAAAGGAAAGATTGAACTAATGGCAAAACAACGCTTGGATATACTCTTAGTGGAAAAAGGTCTGGCCGGCAGCCGCGAGCGGGCCAAACGCATGATTATGGCCGGGGAGGTTCTGGTTGACAACCAAAAGGTGGACAAGGCCGGAGCCACGGTAAAGGCCGAGGCGGAAATCCGCCTGCTGGGCAGTGATATTCCTTATGTCAGCCGCGGCGGCCTGAAACTGGAGAAGGCCATGCAGGAGTTCGGGGTGGAAATCAGCGGCAAACGCTGTGCTGATATCGGAGCTTCCACCGGCGGTTTCACGGACTGCATGCTGCAAAATGGCGCCGTACAGGTCTTTGCCATTGATGTGGGATACGGCCAGCTGGCATGGAAACTGCGTACCGATGAACGCGTGGTGAATATGGAGCGCACCAATATCCGCAATGTGACCCCCGAGGACATCGGCAGCCTGCTGGATTTTGCCTCCATTGACGTGGCCTTCATTTCCCTGACCAAGGTTCTGCCTGTGGCCTATAACCTGTTGACGGCAAACGGCGAGCTGGTGGCGCTGATTAAGCCTCAGTTTGAAGCCGGCCGGGAGCACGTGGGGAAAAAGGGGGTTGTCAGGGACCCCGAAATTCATGAGGCGGTAATCAGCAAGGTGACGGAGTTTTCCCGGGAGCTGGGCTTTTGTCCGCTGGCGCTGACCTATTCCCCGGTAAAGGGGCCGGAAGGCAATATTGAGTATCTCATTCGCCTGAGCAAGGATAAAGCAGGCGAAGATACGGTGAGCCTTGAAAAGATTACAGCTGTGGTAGCTGCTGCCCACGGGGAGTTGGATAAACCAAGCGACAAGTAAGGAGCTTCTTCGATGCGGACGATTGCTATTTTTCCCAATGTCAGTAAGCCGCAGGCACCGGATGTTTTGCGGCGCATACTAAATTTTTATCAGGATAAGGATGTACGCCTTATTATGCCTGTGGACGAATCACGGTACTTTGCTCTGGAAGCCTACGGCGTGGAAAATATCGAGCACGTACCGGCGGATCTGGCGCTGAGCATCGGCGGTGACGGTACCCTGCTGGGCGTCTGCCGCCGCTACGGGGCTTACGCTGTACCGGTATGCGGTATAAATATCGGCACTTTGGGCTTTATGGCAGACATTGAGCTGGGCGAACTTGAAAATAAGCTGCAAAAAATCCTTAACGAGGATTACCGCATTGAACACCGGCTGCTGCTGGCTGGTTTCGTAAAAAGTGACGGTGAAGAGCGTTTTCTCGGCCATGCCATCAATGATGTGGTGGTCACCAAGGGGGGCGTGGCACGTATGCTCCATTTGGGGCTGTCCATCAACGATTCCCATTTGATGGATTACAAGGCCGATGGCGTAATTGTGTCCTCACCGACAGGCTCGACAGCCTATTCCCTGTCAGCCGGCGGCCCTATCATGAGCCCTTCTATTCAGGCGCTGCTGGTTACGCCAATCTGCGCCCATACGTTTAATATGCGGCCGCTGGTCGTGGGTGAAGATGATGTGGTACACATAAAGATTGCGGCCATTCATCAGGATATCATCGTTACCTTTGACGGTCAGGAGAGTTTCCGCCTGCTGCCCGGTGATGAAGTTACGGTGATGAAATCCAATGTGAAAGCCGGCATCATAAAATTTGAGGACAAGGACTATTACCAGATTTTGCGGACGAAACTCTGGAAGAATAGCGGGGCCTAAGTAATGAAAAGAGAAGGTGATAGCGTGAAAGGTACACGCCAAGGGCTGATAAAAAGAATAATTGAGGAGCAGATAATTGAGACGCAGGAGGATCTGGCAGAGGCTTTGCGGGCCAGACGTATCAAGGTGACTCAGGCTACGGTATCCCGTGACATCAAAGAAATGATGCTCATAAAGGTGCCTACCGGCGATGGCCGCTACCGCTACGCCTATCCCTTGCAGAATACGGTTATTTTCTCCGAGGAGCGC
>JAGAYB010000158.1 GCA_017940705.1 Selenomonas sp.
AAAGTTGACTTTCCGGCGCCGTTAGCCCCGATAATCCCATAGCAGTTCCCCGGCGTAAACTTCAGGTTTACATCCTTATACAGCACACGCTTACCAAACTGCAAACTCACATTATTTGTAGTAATCATAGACTAAATAAAATCCTCTCTATATAAAAAATAAATATTACAAAGCAAAATCCAATCCACAGTGCTCAGAATCCATGCACCGCAACTCCCGGCGCCCAAGGAAGGGCGCCACGGCCGTAAATTACCGGAGGGAATTTCAGGCCGACACTTTTTGGGTTCTTTTTCGTAAAGTCTTCGTAAAGAAAAGAACACCTGTATTTTACTTAGACAACATTTCGCGGAACATGCTCATAATGCTCTGTCCATAAGTATATCCTGGTACAGCCCAGCGGCCGTTTAAATCCTGCCAGTTGGACAGCGTCTGCTGTCCATAAGTGTTGCGCACCAGCGCATAACGCGGGTCAACTACCGGCTCTACAGGGCGGCGTGTCGAAGCATAAGCCAGCAGATGCTGAATCTGGGCTCTCACCCCCATTTTCGGACTGGAAAAATATGCGCCCTTTACGTCAGCACTGGTCGTGCCCAAGCCGCAATAGTTGTTTTGGTCGGGAGTCACCGTACCGCCGTAGCGGAAAAAGCCCGTTTCCTTCAACGCCTGAGCAAAGGCCACATCGGGACGAATCCCTTCACGGGCGCCCTCTTCGTAGTAATAAGCTACCAGTTCCTTGGGCGATACGGCGATATTCGGGCTGGGATTGACGCTGAGCAGGTATCTGACACACTGCTCCTGGCTGGCCAAAGGCGTGCCGATGATAGAATCGTCAAAAGCCGATACCGTCTTGGGCACCTTGACGACATTCACATCGGCTTTTTTTTCTACAGCCGGATGCAGAATGGCATCAATGCGAGCCTCCAAACTCTTTTGCGCCGTTCCGCGCTCCACGGTACGGGAACCGCTCCCCATTTTCAACTGATGGCTTGTATCCACCTTTGTTGCCAAATCGGGGCTGCTCCCCAAATGACGAGCCTCTGTCCCGGGTACACCTGCAATGCAGCTGACCAGCAGGCCTGCCGCCATAACCTTAACACAACGCTTAAACAACACGAAATAAACACCCCTTGAATTCACCATTAACTTACAACTACTTTATAAAACATGCTTAGAGAAACATGCTATAAGCAAAATAAAACACAAACAATGCTCCCATAGCCAGCATAAACTTAGAAAGCTCCCGTATTTTGCCGGCAAAGACCATGAAGAGAATATAACCTGTGCAGCCGGCGCCTAAAGCTGTCGCAAAGTTGTGCGCCAGCGGCAGCAGTAAAACCATGATAACAATGGTGAGCAGTTCCGCCCGGCGCGTATCCTCATCAGCAGCTAGCGGAACCTCCCTGCTGAGACGCAGCAACAGCCAAAAACCGCTGCCCACCAGAACCGGCACCGCCATCGCCGGAAAATCGGCCCAAGCCGCCGCCAGCGGCTCAATGAACAAAGCCAGAAGCAGCACTGCCACAGCACCGCCGGTAACATAACGACTGTCCTTCCCCTGCCCGGCTGCCGAGGTTGGCGCAACGGCCAGCGGCGTAGTTCCCAGCAGCGCCCCCAAAAGGCTCATCATACTTAGCAGGCCAGCCCCCTGACACTGTTTTGACTTGTCAATATCCGGGGCAAAGGCCATGATACTGCTGCCATTGACAGCGCTTAAACACACAGGCAGGCACAAACTGGTCAGGATAATCAGCCATAATTCCTTGTCTGTACCCGCTATGCAGGTAAGCTGGCCAAAGGACTTATCCAAGCCTTCAGGCAGGAAAAAGGGCGCTGCCGGTATCACCCAAAAGCCCTCCAAAAAGGTAGCTGCCAGCGTAAACACCATGCCGAAAAACAAGGCGTTCCTGCAGCGGCAGGCTGACAGTGCTAATGTCAGCACAATGCCCATCAGGCTCCAATAGGCCAAGGGGTCATAAAAGCCCCCTATCATGGTCACGCTCCAAGGAGAACTGACGATAATGCGCCCCATGTTCAGCCCCTGAACAATGAGATACACGGAAAGCGCCAGACTGATACCCCAGCCCAAAGCCGGCGGCAGCCACCGCTTCGGGCGTTTGGCAGCCCAGAGCCAGAGACCTGCGCCCAATGCTGAGGCCATGGCGCTGGCCCCAAGGATTTGCTGCCAGCCGAGGCCATTGCTGATGGCGATGATAAATACCAGATAAGCTGTCACTGCCACAGAGGGCATAACTACCAAGGATAACCCCTGACGGCTGAGCAGCAAAGTCCCCAGCAGGGACATGAGAGCACCTGCCGTATAAGCAGCAGCAAAACTCATACCTGCCCAGGAAAGCATAGTGGCTGTAACCACCAGTGCCCCCACAGCCGGAACCGCCATGGTCACACCTGTCAAAACTTCCTTTGCGACTTTCATCACCGGTTCATCCTTCACATAGAATATCAATCATATTTTACCACAGGAAATAAAAAATTGACAGATTATCACGGTCTTTTTCATAAATTATGCCCTTTTCCATGCTATAATTGAGGAAGCTCAACCAACTAAACTATTCAAGGAGGAATTGTCTTGCCTGTCACCAAGTCTTTGCGGATGGTGAAACTCGGAGCCCTAGCGGCCATCGTCCTGCTCTTTGTCATCATACATCTGATAAATCCGGCCTTTTTGCCGCACATCTGCGGTCTGCTCGCCCGTGGCGATATTCAGGAAACCGCTGGCTATATAGCTTCTTTTGGGTCGGGAGCCTTGATTTTCAGCTTTTTGCTGACCCTGTTTGTCAACGCTCTGGGTTTTCCTCCGGCGATTATTTTTTCCACCGCCAACACGTTGATTTTCGGCATTTTCTGGGGCATCGTCCTGTCCGTGGTCGCAGAAACCGTGGGCGTGGCCTTCAGCTTTATCATCCTGCGTTTTTATTTCCGGGAGGCCGCCGCCAAAATCATCAGCCGCAACAAGACCTTGTCCAATCTGGATAAGTACAGCGGCAGCCGGGGCTTTGTGGTCATGCTGATTGCCAGAATGGTGCCCTATTTCCCATCAGTTATGCTCAATGCCATCGGTGCCCTGTCCGCCATGAAATTCCGCGACTACGTTATCGCGTCTTTAGTGGGCAAGTTTCCCTCGACAGGCATTGAGGCCATTATCGGCCATGATGCTATCACCAAGCAGGAAGACCCCACACGCATGATTGTGGTCATCATCTTTGCCGTTATCCTCATTGCCGGTGCCTGGCTCTACGAACGCCACGAACAGCGAAAACTTGCAGAAAAATAGGAAGTGATTCGTTATGGTGCTTTCACGCCGCAAATTTCTCAGCCTTATCAGTAAGTCGGCCGTCCTTCTCGGCCTCAGCAGTCTGTTCCCCAAACTGGCTGCCGCCGGCACGCCGCCCATTGAGGCGCTGCGCCAGCTCATTACCAGCGACCCACGTACCTCCCGAACGATTATGTGGCAAAGCAAGACGCCCTTAGACAGCTGTCACCTGCAGTACCGCGATGGCCAGAACTTACAGCAGACAAGGGCGGCTATCGTAAGCAGCCTTACGGAAGACCGCGTGACAAATTATTAC
>JAGAYB010000159.1 GCA_017940705.1 Selenomonas sp.
CGAGGCTGATTTCAGCGCCTATGATGTGGTCAACGGCTATGCAGAAGCAGACCTCAACCGCATTTTTAAGGAATACGGTGAGGAACGCTGGAGCAAGCGCATTGCCCAGTTTATCGCAGCGGCGCGGAAAGAAGCGCCTATTGAGACCACCGGGCAGCTGGTGGATATAATCTGCAAGGCAGTGCCCAAGGCCGTGCGTCAGGCTGCCGGAGGGCATCCTGCCAAGCGGGTATTTCAGGCCATCCGCATAGAGGTGAATGATGAGCTGGGGATTTTAGCCGGTGCCTTTAGAACGGCTGTGGCTCATTTGAAACCCGGAGGGCGTATTGCCATAATCACCTTTCATTCCCTGGAAGACCGCATTGCCAAGACGGTCTTGAAGGAAATGTCCCGGGGCTGTATCTGTCCGCCGGAACTGCCGGTGTGCATGTGCAACCACAAGCCGGAGATAAAGATTATCGGCAAGCCCATTCAGGCCAGCGTGGCGGAACTTGCGCATAATTCCCGTTCCAAAAGCGCGAAACTGCGTATCGGGGAAAAATTGGCAAATAGCGAAGGGGGGAACTGACAATGCTGGCAAGACAGGAAGATTACATCGAGGAAGAACTGCAGCAGGCGCCGCATCATATATACGATGAAGCGGATATGGCAGAGCTGAGCCAATCGGCCAAGGAGCCGCTTTACAAGACGGTACTGGATACGACTACCCGTTCGCATGGTCAGCTGCTGTTCCTTACCATGGCGGTGCTGGCTCTGCTGGTCACGGTGGGCAGCGGTGTGAGTGCCAGCCGCGGCTACGAGCTGATAGCCGTACAGCAGCAGGCCGAGCAGCTGGAGCAGGAAAATAAGCGCCTGCGCATTGAAATCGCCAAACTTAAATCGCCGGAACGGATTAAGGCCATTGCTCAGGATCAGCTGGGGATGAGTGTACCTAAACACACGTATTTCAGCACGGATAAATAATATGTAGCATTTGTAAAAATTACAGGATTTTTCTTGGAAAAATCCTGTAATTTTTTGCCAGATGGCGTTATAATAAAAAACAGTTTGCACTATCAGGCGAGGAGGATAATATATGAAGACTTTAGCCCAGTTGGCAGAGCTGGTGGCAGGCTCTGTAATTGCAGGTGATAAAAACATAGAGATTACCGGGATTGAGCATGATTCCCGTAAGGCCGCAGCAGGCACTCTGTTTGTATGTATAGAGGGCTTTCATGTGGACGGTCATAAATTTATTCCTCAGGCCGCAGCTCAGGGGGCACGGGCAATCCTGACCACGCGCAGCGCAGAAAAAGTGGAAGTTCCGGAGGGCGTGGCTGTGCTGCAGGTGCCGGACTTAAAGACGGCGCTTGCTGAGATAGTGCCTTTTTTCCATGATTATCCGGCGCAGAAAATGCGCGTAATCGGTATCACGGGAACCAACGGCAAGACCACTACCAGCTACCTCATCCGGGCGATTTTGCGGGAGGCAGGCTACAAGGTGGGGCTTATCGGCACCATTCAGATTATGATGGAGGAAGAGGTATTCCCCATTCACAATACAACTCCCGACGTGGTGGAACTTCAGCACACGCTGGCCATTATGCGTGACAAGGGTATGGACTATGTGGTGATGGAGGTTTCCTCCCATGCTCTTGACCAGAACCGCGTGGCAGGTATTGAATTTGATACCGCCGTGTTCTCCAACCTCACGCAGGATCATCTGGACTATCATAAGACGCTGGAAAACTACAAGCTGGCCAAGGCCAGGCTCTTTGACCTGCTCGGGCAGAAAGGCACCAAGGAAAACAAGACCGCCGTGGTCAACGCCGACGATGAAGCCGGTAAGACCATGCTGGAACACGCGGCCTGCCGCCATCTGACCTATGGCATAGAGAATCAGGCCGCCTTGCAGGCGACGAATGTGGAGGTGCTGGCCGGCGGCGCCAATTTCACCCTGACGGAAGACTTTTTAGGGGAGATGGCACTTAATCTGCACATCACGGGTATCTTTAACGTGTATAATGTCATGGCTGCCGTGGGCGCGGCGATTGCCGAGCGGATTGACCCGGCGGTAATCAAAAAGGCCATGACGAACTTTACCAGCGTTCCCGGACGCTTTGAACTGGTAAAGGCCGGACAGGATTTTTCGATTATCGTGGACTATGCCCATACGCCTGACGGTGTGGAAAATGTGCTGCGCACGGCGCGGCGCATTGCCCAAAAGAAGATTATCGCCGTCTTTGGCTGCGGCGGCGACCGCGACCGCACCAAGCGACCGATTATGGGACGCCTTGCGGCAAGCCTTGCCGATGTGGTCATTGCTACGTCCGATAACCCGCGCAGCGAAGACCCGGCCTTTATCCTCAGCGAAGTGGAAGCCGGTGTGCAGGAAACCATCGGCAGCAAGCACCATGAGTGCATCATCGACAGGCGTGAGGCCATCTTCCGTGCGGTGGAACTTGCCGAAACGGATGATATTGTGATCATTCTGGGCAAGGGGCATGAGGATTATCAGATCCTGCGTGACAAGACCATTCATTTTGACGATAAAGAGGTTGCCCGGGAGGCCGTGGCGGCAAAAAAGGAGCAGAACTGATGTTTAGCTTAAGTGAAATCTTGGCGGCAACGGACGCCGAAACGTATAAAGAAGAAAAACAGGATTTTGCCGCTGTCGTTACCGACACCCGGAAAATCAGCGAAGGTGTGCTGTTTGTGGCACTGAAGGGCGAACGCTTCAACGGTGAGGACTTTGCCGCCGAAGCGCTCGCTAAAGGCGCTGCCGGAGTGGTGGTGAGCAAGTCCTGCGACAAAAAGCAACTGGAAAAATGTCAGGGTACGGTGCTGCAGGTGGCAGATACATTGCAGGCTTATCAGCAGATTGCCAAGGCATGGCGTGACAAATTTCCGCAGATTCCCGTGGTGGCTATCACCGGTTCCAACGGCAAGACCACTACCAAGGATTTGACGGCGGCGGTACTGTCCGCCAAAGGCGCGGTGCTCAAAACGCAGGCCAACTTCAACAATGAAATCGGCCTGCCGTTGACGCTTCTGGGCCTGCAAAAGGAGCATAAGGCGGCGGTGGTGGAAATCGGCATGCGCGGTTTCCATCAGATTGAGGCGCTGGCGCCTATCGCTTCGCCGCAGATTGGCATTGTCACCAATGTGGGTGAGACGCACATGGAACTGCTGGGCTCTTTGGAAAATATCGCCAAGGCCAAGCAGGAACTGGTGGAGGCTATTCCGGCAGGCGGCACGGTCATTTTGAACGCCGATAATAAATATGTGGCCGGGATGCGCGCCGCAGCCAAAGAAGGCGTAAGGGTTATGACCTTTGGGCTGGAACAGCAGGCCGATGTCAAGGGCGAAGCCATTCATACGGAAGGCAATGTAACGAAATTCATGGTGACGTATGCCAATGAACGCCATGAGTACGAAGTGAATATGGTAGGACGCCATAACGTCTATAATACGCTGGCGGCCATTGCGGCAGGTTTTGCCCTGGGGCTGACACCTTCAGAAATCCGGGAGGGGCTTGACCATCTGGAAGCCACGAAGATGCGCTTTGAACTGCAAAAGGTCAAGGAATGGAACGTGGTCAACGATGCCTACAACGCCAGCCCGATGTCCATGACAGCGGCTATCAATACCCTGTCTGAGCTGACTAAGGGACGGAAAATTGCCGTGCTCGGCGATATGCTGGAACTGGGCAGCGTGTCCGAAGAAGCGCACCTCCATGTTGGCGAAGAAGTGGCTGAACATGGCTTTACGGCACTCATTACCCGTGGGAAAATGGGCGAATTTATCGCCAAAGGCGCGGAAAACAAGGGCATGACGGCGGTTTACCGCTGCGATAGCCACGAAGCGGCGGCAGCAAAGCTCCATGAGCTGCTGCAGCCCGGCGATACCATGCTCTTTAAGGGTTCACGCGGCATGGCGATGGAAAAGATTATTGATTTACTGTGATAGTGAGGCATTACATTGGATAGCTTTTTATTGGCGGCGGTTGTGGCCGCAGGTTTCGTTTTACTTACCGGGCCGTTTTTCATCCCGGAACTGCATAAGTTAAAGTTTGGGCAGAGCATTCGCGAGGAAGGGCCGGAGAGCCACAAAGCCAAAAGCGGCACGCCGACCATGGGCGGCATTATGATTATCGCAGGCATTACCGTTGCCACGCTGGTAGCGGCGCCCCTGTCCACGGAAATCGTGCTGGCACTCTTCATTATGCTGGGGCATTTTGTACTGGGCTTTCTGGATGATTACATCAAGGTGGTCAAGAAACGCAATCTGGGGCTGAAAGCCAAACAGAAGATGCTGGGCCAGATAATCATTGCCGTGGTTACGATGCTTATCGGTACCCGGATGCTGGGCATTGATACCTCCGTCTGGATTCCGGTGCTGAACACGCAGTTAAACATCGGCGCAGGCTACTACGCCCTGCTGCTGTTTGTCATGGTGGGCACCAGCAATGCGGTCAATCTTACGGACGGCCTTGACGGTTTGGCCGCAGGGACGGTGGCGATTGCCGCCAGCTCCTATGCCGTTGTCTGCATAATGATGGGACACGCGGATTTGGCGGTGTTTGCCACGGCTGTGGCCGGTGCCTGTGTAGCATTCCTGCGCTTTAATGCCCACCCGGCAAAGGTGTTTATGGGAGACACCGGCTCTCTGGCTTTGGGCGGCGCTATTGCCGCTTTGGGGATTCTCACCCATACGGAGATTCTTTTGGCGCTTATCGGTTTTATCTTTATGTGCGAGGCTTTGTCTGTTATCATTCAGGTGGCTTCCTTCAAGTCA
>JAGAYB010000160.1 GCA_017940705.1 Selenomonas sp.
CCCACGCGCACGCCTAAGCCCTTGGCCATTTCATCCCCCAGCTGCAGGATATTTAAATGACGGGCGGCCGCCATGGTCAAAAGCATACACACAGCCGTATAGGGCCAGAGCATTTCCACCTGCGGCCAGCTCCGGGCAGACAGTCCACCGACCATCCACATCAAAGCGCTGTGTACCCTGTCACTGTAAAAAATCAGCAAAGCCGATATGCCGGCGCTCAAAAAGGCTGACACCGCCACCCCGGCTAAAATGATACGGATAGGACGGATGCCGTTTTTCCATGCCAGAACGTATATGAGCAGCGCCGCCCCCATAGCCCCAGCAAACGCAGCCGGGGTAACAAGATACGCATAACCGGGCAGCGCCAGCATGACAAGAATCCCCAGCAGTCCTGCCCCGGAAGAAATGCCAATAATATGCGGGTCGGCCAGCGGATTTTTCATCACGGCCTGCAAAATGGCGCCTGCTAAAGCCAGATTCACGCCAACCAGAGCGGCTACCAGCGTCCGGGGCAGCCGTATATTATAGACAATCTGTCCCTGCGGACTGCTGCCCGTCCCGTCCAGCAGGGTAAAGATTGCCTGTACGGGAATATCCACCGAGCCTTTCACAATACTTATTACTATCCCCAGACAGGCAAAAACGACCAACGCTGCCATCATCAGCGTCCGCCGTTTACTGCCTGCAGAAAATTCTGCTGTCTTCATATTTAATATAATCCTTTACTTCAGGTCAGGGTAAACACATTCAGCCATGGTTTTCACCGCCTCAGGATAATGAATCCCAGGACTTAGCAGAAACAGTTCCTGCGGCAGGTAATAAACTTTTTTCTCACGCACCGCCGGAATACTCTGCCATGCCGGACTCTGCATCGTCTCTTCCATGCTGGCTTTTATAGCCGAAAGTTTGCCCATGCTGGTGACAAAGATGATTTCCGGGTTCTGCTCCACCAAGGTTTCCATACTGTAAGGGGCGGCATCAGGATTCTTTTCCAATGGTTTCGTGCCGCTGGCTACATTTTCCCAGCCCAGCATTGCAGCCACTGAACCGGCAATACTGCCCTCCAGCTGAACTGTCAGTCCCTGACTGGTGCTATGAATGATGGACACCCGGCGTTTATCCTGGGGAATTTGCGCCTTTACAGCGGCAATTTTCTCCTCCATATTCTTGATGAGCTGCTCGCCCTTTTCCTTATCGCCTGTCACCATCGCCAGAGTGCTTACTTCCCTTTTCACATCTTCGTAGCTTTTCATGTCCAGCACCAGTGTTTTTATGCCATTGGCCTCCAAGGTATTGACAAGTTTTTCATTCATGCCTTTGTTGATAATCACCAAGTCCGGCTGGCAGGCAATAATCTTTTCTGTATCAATCTGGTACACCTTGCCGACACTGGGGAGTTCCTTGGCAAAATCCGGCATTCTGGTCTTGGAATCAGGACGCCCAACTACGAGTTCGGCACCGCCCACAGCCTCCAGCGGTTCCAGAAAAGATGCCGACGTCACCACAATTCTGGCAGGCTTTTTCGTCAGCTCCACCTGCCGGCCCATGTCATCGGTGATGACCGCATAATTAGCATTTTCGGCAGGCTTAGCCGTATCTTTACCGCAGCCAGCCAAAAGCAGCCCCAGCACCATAACGGCCAACAGTATCTTAACATAGCCCTTCATATCATCGTCCCCTATCTTTTGGAGCATTTAATTTTTCCGGGTCAGAATCGTAGACAGATAGTTCAGCTTATCCTTTTTATGCGCTACCACATCATAGATGATTTTTTCATCGTCAAGGCCTGCCCGGCTCACCAACACCGCCTGTTCAGCCATGTTGTTTTCAGCCAGCAGATCAGCCATATCCTCAAAGTTTTTATAGACTTTCATGAGCACAACATTGTCGGCGGCCTGCATGGCATTTTCCACCTTTTCGGGGCTGGCCGTAGCCGGGATAACCGTGAGAACATCGTCCCCTTCCACAATTGGATAACCCAGCTGGCTGCCAATGGCCACAAATGCCGGAATTCCGGGGATGGTCTTAATCTCTACATCCTCATTCTCCAGCAGGCGGTATATATAGATATAGGTGCTGTAAAACATGGGGTCACCGATGGTCAGGAAAGCCACATTTTTGCCGGCCTGCAGCAGAGCGAGGATTTCCTGCTTATTAGCCTCCCATGCGTCTGTGCTGTTTTCCGCAAACCCCTTCACCATAGGGAATACCTGATAGACAATCTCCACGTCCTTTTTCAGATAAGGTCTGGCTACGGTCAGCGCCACACTGCCGTCCTTTTTTTCCGTCTTCGGTGCAATCAGCACATCTACGTTTTCAATCGCTTTAATGGCCTTCACCGTCAGTAGTTCCGGGTCACCGGGTCCCACACCAATACCATAAAAGATTCCACTCATGAATCAAAAACCTCCATAATAACAATATCCTAGCCTATCATACTATGATGCCCTGACCCTGTCAAATACACGCTAAGCCGCCCACCCCTTTCTGACCGATAGGGCAAGCGGCTGTAGCTATGTCAGTGTCATTTCAAATGAATATGGTGAAATCTTATTTTTCCAGAGCCGTCCAGGCATCTTCAGCCCGTTTTACGTAGAGGTCACGAATGGCCTTGTTTTCCCCGATGCCATGAATATAAGCGTCTACCTTGAAACCAGCCTTTTCCAAAATGGATTTATGGGAATCTTCTTCCTTGCCGGCCATATCGTTGTTAGCATGGTCGCCAGCTACCATCATCATCGGCATCAGGGTAATGTGTTTAATGCCGTTCTTCTTGAGTTTGGGCAGGACAGTGTCCAGATTCGGCCAGCCTTCTACCGTATAAACATATACGTTTTTGTAACCGGCTTCATCAAGTTTTGCCTGAATTACGGAATAGTAAGCATTGGACACCTGCGGCGTGCCATGAGCCATAATCAGAATGGCATCATCCTTCCCCTGCTTCGGGAACTGGGTTGACAGAGCCTTGATGGTTTCTGCCACATCGTCAGCCTGTTCTTCCTGCCCCTGCCAATACATCAGCGAAGTGCCTAAAGTCATCTTCTTGAACTGGTCTTTGTAGTTGTGATAAACGCCGATATCATAGTTGTATTCCATGCCGGGAATTACATCAAGCGTTGCCAGTGCTACGCGGGTGTAGCCTTCTTTTTTCAGCTGTTCCAAAGCCTCTTCCGGTGTCGGATAGGTAATGCCCTCATTCTTCTTCACGCGGTTAATGATGATATGGGAAGTATAGGCCGTTACTACCTTGGTATTGGGGTGCTTGGCCTGAATGGCTTTTACCGTGGCATCAATGGTCTTTGCTCTTGTGTCCTTATAGGTCGTACCAAATGTCATAACCACAATGGCATCCTTGTTGGGCAGGTTTGCCATGGCCGGGTTTTCATTTTTCAGTACACCGATTTCCGAAGCCTGCTTCAAAGCCTTCGTGGGCGCCTTTACCTCCTGATTGAGCTGGTAAGCTGCTTCTGCCGGAGCGTAGCTTACAGAGAACGCTGCCCCGCAGGCAATTGCTGCGGCTAAAGTCTTTTGCCATTTCTTCATAACTAATGCCTCCTACATTTTCCCATAAGAAAACACCTTTCACGACTGCGCGCAAAAGGTGTCAATTTCATCATAAAGAAGCCTGACGAAAAATCCCCTCCCCATCGCTCGCAGGTTCAGCAGCCTCCCTATGGCTGCAACGGTGATTGTCAAACAGGCAGTTCTCCTGGCTTGGTTCATAGCTTGCCTGCGCCTTCCCAGAAATTTCCTTTCCAGTGACTTAACTATGCAGGTTCGCTCCCCTTACAGTGGCGGGACCGCGCTGGTCTTTAACCAGCTTCTCTTTTCAGCTGCCGGATGTTCGCCGGCCAGCACCTGTTCCTCTTATGTATTTAAATAAAACCTGTGATTAGCTCACAGGCTTTATTATAAACACTTCCATAGATAGTGTCAATGTATAGATAATTTCAATTACTTTACCAATTTTATAAAAGCCCGGCGGCTTAAAACAAAGCCGGCTAAAGCATACGCCGCCAGCACCAGCAGGGAAATACCGTCAAAGCCTGTCCCTCTGCCCAGGCTGCGCAGCAGCATGCTGGTATGCGTAAGCGGCAGCACCTCTATGACTACGCGAATGGCTGACGGCAAAGCCTGCGTCGCAAAAAATGTGCCGCAAAGAAAGGACATCGGCAGCAGAATGTAGGTATTCACCTGACTCATTTCCTCGTATGTGCTTATCTTCATCGCGGCAAAAAAACCCACCTCGGCAAAGATAACAGCATTTAAAACCAGCACCAATACCATCAATGCTGACAAATGCAAATTAGCACCAAAAGCATAAGCCAGCACCAGAATTATAAGGCTGGACAGCATACTGCGCAGCACCGCCGCCAGCACCTTGCCCAGCACATAGGCCGCCGGCCTGATGGGCGCTAATATGTACTCCTCCAGACTCTTATGATATATGCGTTCCGCATGAACAGGGGTAATGCTGTTAAAGCTGATATTCATGGAATTCAAGGCCAGAATTCCCGGCACGAGAAAATCAAGATAACTGCCGCTGCCCACGTTGATACTGCGCCCCAGTCCCCAGCCAAAGGCCACCAGATAGAGCATCGGCGCCACCATGCGAGCCAGAATAAACTTTGTCAGCCGTCGTTTCAGAACCACCCAGTCACGCCAAAACACCGTCCATGTGTCATATAACATTTCCATGGTCAGATTCCTTCCTTATGCCCTGTAAGCTCGATGAACACGTCTTCCAAATTCGTCGGACGGATGAGGATGCCGCCTGCTGCTTCAAGATTCCCGGCAAAGGCTGCGGCTTCCTGCCTGACGGTAAAGAAACGATAGCTGCGGCTCTCTTCGCCATCCCATTCCACGGTGAACTTTCCCAGCTGTTCCTTGAAATTATCGGGAGTGTCCAAGGCCACCAGCCTGCCCTTATTGAGAATTGCCACCTGCTGGCACAGGCTTTCGGCCTCCTCAATATAATGGGTGGTCAAAAAAACCGTGACCCCTTCACGGGAAAGGCCCCTGATTAAATCCCAAATCCTGCGCCGCACCTGAGGGTCAAGGGCTACTGTCGGCTCATCCATAAAGAGTATCCGCGGCTTATGCATGAGTGCC
The DNA here is from genome assembly GCA_017940705.1 of Selenomonas sp. Next base: position 5,113 of record JAGAYB010000160.1, read on the forward strand.
CGGGCAATGAGCAGCCGCCGTTTCATGCCGCCGGACAGCCGCCGGACATTTTCATTTATCACATCGCTTAGTTCCACATATTCCAGCAGTTGGGCAATGCGCTGACGGCGTTCTGTCTCCGGCATGTGATGAAGCCGCCCATGCAGCTCCATGTTCTCCCCGACGGTTAAATCCTGGTCAAAATTGACATGCTGGGGTACCACGCCTATCAGGCTTTTTACCTGCTGCCCCTGACCGGCTATGTCCTGCCCGTCATAGGCTATACTGCCAGAGGTCGGCTTTAGCTGCATGGTGAGCATACGGATGGTTGTGGTCTTGCCTGCTCCATTGGGCCCCAAAAGACCAAATATTTGACCGGAAGGGACTGTCAATGACAGTCCCTCCACGGCCAGCTTTTCACTTTTAGTTCCCTGACTGGTCTGATACGGGAAACTTTTCGTTAGCTTATCTATTACAATCATATCATTTATGGCTTATGTGATAGGACAGGCTGCTAAGTCCCACCGACAAATCTTCATTTACAATATGCATCCCTGCCGGAACTTCCATTTTAATCGGCGCAAAATTCCAAATGCCCTTGACCCCTGCCGCCACCAGCTTATCGGCCACGCCTTGGGCAAAGGCCGCCGGAACAGCGATAATGCCGATGTGAATATTACGTTCCTTCACAATCTGCGCCAGGCTTGCCGTATCCTCCACCTTAACATGATTTACCGTGGTACCGATAACCGCCGGGTCATCGTCGAAAAGCGCCACGAGGTTAAAGCCGAGGCTGACGAAATTATGAAAATTGGCCAGTGCAGCCCCTAGGTGACCAATCCCCACAATGGCGAGGTTCCAATGATTGTTAAGACCTAAAATCTCTCCCACATTGCGTTTCAGCTCATTGACATAGTAGCCTACACCCTTCTTGCCAAACTGCCCGAAAGAAGCAAGGTCCTTGCGAATCTGTTCCGGGGTTATGCCTAAACGGCGTCCCAGTTCATCGGAGGATATGATATCAATGCCCTCGTCCTGAGCCAGCCGCAAAGTGCGGAAATACAGGGGCAGGCGGTCAATGGTCGCTTTTGATATGGTCGTCGGACTTTTCATCTTTCTGCTCCTCCCCGGCTGTTTTCTCCTCAGGTTTTGCCGCCGCAACTTTTTTATCAGCTGGCAGCGCTTCTTCAGTCTCATCCTTAGCCTCAGTTTTTTCTTCGGCCTTAGCTTCTTTTTCCTCAGGCGTTTCATACATTTTCGCAAACGGGTCGTCCTCAACCATTTCCGGTGAAGACGGCGTCGACGGCTTAAGCCAATCATGTACAGGCTCAGCCGGCGGTTCATCAACCACATCTTCTACAGGGCGGTTAAACTCAGCCACGGCAGCAATCATCGCCATCAGCATCCACAGGAACATGGACGTAGGGATATTAAACAGCAAATCATCGGTAAAACCGTTGAGAGCTACGGATATCAACGCCAGCCCCAGCCCCAAGGATAAGCCGCCCAGCAGCCTGTAATCCTGCCAGTCGCGAAAATCCTTCCACAAGGACAGTTCCTGCTCATCGGCTTTAACGCTGTCACTGACCTTTTTCAGTTCCACATCCACAGCCGTCTCTTCATTGAAATCAAACGGCGTGGGTTCCGGTGCCGGCGGCAGGAATTTCTGCCGCATGGCCAGTACCATGGAACCAAAAAAAAGCCAGAAGAAGGCAATAGCTCCGGGAACGCCGATTTCCGCCATGTAATTCAGGTACAGATTATGGGCATGCACAATGCGGATATCTGCCCCCTGCAGGTAAAAATCGTACTCGGGATATACCATCCAGTAAGCTCCCCAGCCGATACCCAAAAAGGGATGATCCTGTATCATGGCCACAGTGCTTTCCCAAAAAGCCAGACGCATTTCCGAAGAAGTATCAACCTTGGTAAAAACCGATGCCAGACGCTCGTACAGCACCGAATCAGCCAGCAGCAGCAAAGCGCCTGCCGCCACGCAGGCCAGCAGAATACGCCAATCCTTCAGCATGCCGTAAACAGCAAAGATAACGGCAATAACCAGGCAGGCTCCCCGGGCATAGGTCATAGCCAGACAGGCTGCCGCCGCCGCCATAAAAACACCCAGAACAATGCGCTTTTGCCTGCTGCCGCATTTCACGAAAAGCCCCAGCCCCAGACAGATAATGGCATCTAAGTAACCGGCCAGAATATTGGGATTTTCCCATGTAGAAAAGACGCGCTTGCGCAATTCCGGGAAAGCCTCCCCATCCACCCATTTCATAGCACTGATGTCAATGCCAAACAGGTATTGATAAAAACCATACAGCAAGACCAGAACTGCCGACAATGCCGACACCAGCAGGATTTCTTTCAGCTGCCGCATGTCACGCAGGTTTTGCCCCACGACAAAGTAGTTCAGCACATAAACGCCTACCAGATTATACCAGTTGTAAAAGCTGAAGCCTTTATCCGGTGATACCAATATGGACAGGCCACTCAACAGTACAAACAAGCCCACGGGCACATCAAAGGGCAGATTACGAAACGTAAATTCATCGTCCGTGCGAAACCGCAAAACCGTCAGCACTGCCGCAATAAGCAGTGCCGCCGTAGCAGCCGGTGGAAATAATGGCAGTAAAAAGGCCTCAGCCAGCAGGAACTGCCATGACCACTTTTTAAAACGCTGCCGCCACTTTTTACGGGAAAGTTCCCTGCGGCGTGCCTCCACGGCAGCCATCTCCGGAGAATTATGCTTTTCCATTATTCTCCTCCCTTCTTATCCAGCAGCA
>JAGAYB010000161.1 GCA_017940705.1 Selenomonas sp.
GCGGCAATCTGTTTCAGCTTATCGGCCTGCGCCCCGGGGTCAAGCAAAAAACCGTGCTTTGTCTTATCATCAATGTAAAAATAGGCATTGGTGGGTATATATTTCGTCACTACCGCCTGCAAAATCATCCGTATCACCTCATTGCTTAACCTTGGTATTCGGCTTTAATGGCAGCAATCTTATCCATTACCTGCTGGGAAAATTCCGCCAGCGCTTCCTTGTCTTTATGGTCACCAGTAAACTGCATTGGCTCACCATAGATAACCTTCAGCTTCGGGAAATGCCCGCCATTAGCAAAAATCTTGTCCGTGCCGATAATGGCGGCAGGTACAAGCGGCGCACCGCTCATAGCGGCAATCAGGCCGACACCGGCCTCAGCCTTGCCCATTTTACCGGTACGGCTGCGCGTGCCTTCGGGGAACAGCCCCAGACAGCGGCCTTCCTTGAGTACCTGCAGGGCGGCTTTGATAGCCCCCCGGTCAGCAGCACCGCGCTTTATGGGAAAAGCATGACAGGCGGTGATGGCTCTGCCGAAAATGGGATTCTTAAAGAGTTCAATCTTGGCCATATAGCTGACCGGACGGTGCAGAAACGTCGCCACAAAAGGCGGATCCCAGTTGCTCATGTGATTAGCGGCAAGAATTACAGCGCCGTCCTTGGGCATATTTTCCCGGCCATAAATTTCCGCGCGGAAAAAGAGCTTGAAAAAAATGCTGAATATCAGCTGTAACAAACTGTATAACATAAGACACCTCACTTACACATCGCGAGGATACGGTCTACCACTTCATCAATGGACAAGCCTGTGGTATCAAGCAGCGTCGCGTCTTCTGCCTGTACGAGCGGACTGATTTCCCGTTCACTGTCCGCTTTGTCACGGGCGGCAATATCGGCCTTCATCTGCTCCATATCAATCTCATAGCCCTTCTCCGTCAGTTCCTTATGGCGGCGGCGGGCGCGTTCTTCAATGGAAGCCGTGAGGAAAATCTTGACATCGGCATTGGGCAGGACGTTTGTGGCGATATCGCGGCCATCCATCAGGACGCTGCCCCGCTCGCCCATCTTGCGTTGGAGGTCAACCATCTTTTCGCGGACAGGGCCAAGCGCAGCTACCTGCGAAACGATGGCGCTGACTTCCGGCGTGCGGATTTCGCCCGTCACATCGGTACCGTCAACGGCTACCGTGGTCTTGCCGTCCTTGTATTGCAAGTCAACATCAATATCCTTGACGACTGCCAAAATCAGTTCATCCGTGACGTCTTTGTGCTGCTGGAGAGTTTTCCAAGCTACCGCGCGGTACATAGCACCTGTGTCGATATAGGTGTAGCCAAGTTTTTTTGCTGCCAGCTGCGAAACGGTACTCTTGCCTGCTCCGGCAGGGCCGTCGATTGCTACTACTAAATTCTTCATTACTTTATTTCCTCCAATGTCTGATAAAATTCGGGATAGGATATATTTACGCATGCAGGATTCTCAATCGCAACGCCCTGGCCTGCTGTGCCCAGGATGGCAAGGGACATGGCAATGCGGTGGTCATCATAGGAAAAAGCCGTGGCAGCTTTTATGTCTGCGCCGCCATGGATAACAAGGCCGTCCTCCTTTTCCTCGACAGCACCGGGCGCCAGTTTGCTAAATTCCTTGGCAATGGCCATCAGGCGATCTGTTTCCTTGACGCGCAGTTCTCCGGCACCGGTAATTACCGTATCGCCCTTGGCACAAAGCGCCGCTACAGCGATAATGGGAATTTCATCAATCAGCCGCGGCATAATTTCGGCACCAAAGGATGTGCCTTGGAGCTCACTGTATTCCACCAGCATATCCGCTGCGGCTTCCCCACCGCTCGTACGTTCGTTCTGCAGGGTGATTTTAGCGCCCATGTCTTTGAGTACGTCGAGAATGCCCGTACGCGTGGGGTTAATGCCCACATTTTTGAGCAGAAGTTTACTGCCGGGAACGATACTGCCGGCCACCAGCCAGTAAGCAGCCGAACTGATATCACCAGGCACTTCGATTTCCGGCGGTGCTGTAAATTTCTCAACCGGCTGAATAGTCACGGCTGTGCCTTCTCTCTTGAGCTGTACACCGAAGGCCGCCAGCATCTGTTCCGTATGGTCACGGGATACGAAGGGTTCATTGACCGTCGTTTCACCGTCCGCAAACATACCGGCCAGCAGTATGGCAGATTTCACCTGCGCGCTGGCTACAGGGCTGTCATAGTGCATTCCCTTAAGTTTCTTTTGTGCCGGGACAACTGTTATCGGCAGTTTGGCATTGTTTTCACGGCCATAAATCTGCGCTCCCATCAGCGATAAAGGCTTGATTACACGCCCCATCGGCCGCTTATGCAGGGAGGCATCACCGGTAAACGTTGACAAAAAGGGCTGGGCAGCCAATATGCCCATTAAAAGGCGCAAGGTAGTGCCGGAATTGCCGGCATCAAGAATGGTTGCCGGTTCTTTAAGACCATGCAGGCCGTTACCTGTGACAATCAGCTCTGTATCGCTGATAAATTCCACCTTGGCCCCCAGCATTTCCATGCAGGCTGCCGTGGACATACAGTCCTGAGCATGCAGGAAGTTCTTTATCCGCACCGGTGTATCACCCAACGCGGAAAACATCACGCTGCGATGAGAAATTGACTTGTCACCGGGTATTACAATTTCGCCTTGCAGTCCCTGACGGGCCTTTTCTATCTGGATTTTTTCCATTCTGCCAACCCCTTTATATAAACCTAATCGTTCCACACACTCCAGTTGCCGGCAGCCGCTCCCATGGAGAAAGCAGCCTGCAGGTTATAACCGCCCGTATAAGCGTCTACGTCCACCACTTCCCCGGCAAAATACAAGCCTTTAACCAGCTTAGACTCCATGGTCTTTGGATTTATCTCCTTGACGGAAATGCCTCCGGCCGTCACAATAGCCTCAGCTATCGGTCTTGCCTTGGTGATAGTCAAGGGCAAATGCTGTAATGTCTGTCCCAGCCGGTGACGCTCTTCCACGGTCACCTGATGAACAGGCTTATCCATTTCCAGGAACGCTGCATCGAGCACCGGTTCAATGAGCTTATGCGGCAGTAAATCAACCATGGCATTGCCCAGCTGTTTGCGCTGATACTTGGCAAAATCTCTTTGCAGGCGGGCATCGAGCACATCTTCGGCCAGCGCCGGTTTCAGATTCAACTCCAATTCCACAAAGGATTCATTCTGCAAAGCCTCCGTCGCCGCCCGGCTCAAGGACAGGATAATGGGGCCTGTCACCCCAAAATGGGTAAACATCATTTCTCCGAACATATCCGTCTTTTTCTCACCATCGACGAGCAGTGTGGCCTTGACATTGCGCAGGGAAAGTCCCTGTACAGATTTCACCCAGTCTTCTTCCGTTTCCAGGGGAACCAGGGAAGGACGGATATCCACTAATGTATGGCCAAGTTTCTGCGCCATTCTGTAGCCGTCCCCTGTTGAGCCTGTACCGGGATATGAGGCACCGCCGGTACAGAGAATAACCGCATCGGCTTTAAGACTGGCGCCGCTTTGGAGTTTGACCGCCCTTACCAGATTATCCTGTGCCAGGATTTCCGCCACGGGGCTGTCTGTTTCAATATTTACGCCGAGTTCATGGAGCCGGTGTACCATGGCATCCACAACGTCCTGTGCCTTGTCACTGACAGGGAAAACACGCTGTCCCCGTTCCACCTTGGTTGGCACCCCCTGCGACTCGAAGAAATAGATTACATCTTCATTATCATAAGCACGCATGGAGCTGTTGAGAAACTTGCCATTGCCATGAATGTTCTTGATGATTTCCGGCACCGTGGCGGCATTCGTGATATTGCAGCGCCCTTTGCCGGTTATCAGCATTTTTTTGCCCGGACGTTTCATTTTTTCCAGTAGTGTCACATCAGCGCCGTTTTCGGCTGCCTTGATAGCGGCCATCATACCGGCAGGCCCGGCACCGATTACAATGATTTTTTTCATGGTTGCTTTATTCCTGCTATCTTATATAGTTCTGTAATTTCCTCATCCGTAAGCGGACGGTAATGACCGCGTTTGACACCTTTAAGTGTCAGTCCGGCAAATTTCACCCGCTTTAGTGCCAGCACGTCACAGCCAATAGCGGTAAACATCCGGCGTACCTGCCGGTTGCGGCCTTCATGGATAGTGATTTCGACTTTGGCTTCGCTATCGCTGGCTTCCAGCATTTTCACAACTGCCGGTGCGGTCATGCCGTCTTCGAGCTTAATCCCCTGCCGCAATTTGTCCAATGACTTTTCCGTGGGAATGCCTGCAACCCTTGCCACATAGGTCTTATTGACCTTGTAGCGTGGATGCAGAAGACCGTTCATCAAATCCCCATCATTGGAGATAA
>JAGAYB010000017.1 GCA_017940705.1 Selenomonas sp.
AAAATCAGCCGGGAAATGTATGCTATGAAAGGCACTGGTTCGTGACAGCAGGCCGTAACGCTTCACCACACCCCGGGGCAGCAGTTCGGCAATCTCCAAATCTCCTCCCAGCAGATTTGCCAGCAGCCTGCGGAAAAACTTCTGATTCATTTTTTCCGTGGCATGATAGACAGGCATTATGCCGGCAAGCTGCTCCGGCTCCTCCGTATCGTCAAGAATCTGAAAACCGCTTAGCTGGCTCATGGCAAACTGTCCCCGGCCGCCATAAGCATAAGCAGCTTTGCCCGTAACAAAGACACGCCTGCCGACTTTCAGCTTGTCTTTCAGATATTTTTGATTGAACCATGTCACCTGCAGCATCCCCGTGCCATCGCCAATCAGCGCTGTCAGGATGGTCATCCCCCGGCGGCCGCCCTGCCTGTCCATCAGATTCATGATAGTGCCGGACACCGTGGCCTTTTCACCGGCCTGCAGCTCCGCTATTGGCGTCAGTACGCTCTGGTCCTCATAAGTCCGCGGAAAATAGGTCAGCAAATCATAGACCGACTGCAGCCCCAGACGTTGTAATTCTGCCTGTTTTTTCGGCCCCACACCCTTTACATATTGCAATGAATCCGTAAGTTTCAAAAAATCACACCCAAAATATTTTACTGCTTAGATATTCGCTTAAAATACGCTGACTCCTGCCATGCGCATACAGAAAAAGCCCTCCTCAGGGGAAGGCTCGTTTCCTCAGATGGCCTTATATTCTTCTTCTGCGTAGCCATATCTGGCTGTCAGGCGGTAAATCAGGCGGCTGTCCTGCAAGCGGCGAATGGTAATATGATCCAAATCGCGCAGCATGCTCTTGATATCCATGACCGCAGCCATGCTGCTGATGTATTCGGCAGCCTTTGCCAAAGTCATCTTGTGATGTTCAGGAGCAATTGCCCCCACGTGATAAATATCCATGCAGACCCGTTCCTCCCGGTCGGCACAAATACGGCACAATTCCGGTTCCCATGAATTGTTTATCTTCTTGACGCGCTCTCTGCAATTATTCAAAAAGACTCCTCCACAACACTTTTTTCCACAAGTCCTATGATAGCAGTAACATTACCTGCAGTCAAGACACTGTGCATGACATCCTGCCTGCCCTATGTAAATCAGCCTTTAGGCATAGCCAGACGCAGGGCATCTCCCACCGTTTCCGCCCCATAGAGCTTAATGCCTTTAACTTCATTTGCCAGCTGGCGGTAGTTTTTCATGGGCAGAACTACATGCTCAAAGCCCAGCCGTCTTGCTTCGCTGATACGTACATCCGCCTGGCTTACCGCCCTGACCTCCCCCGAAAGTCCCACTTCCCCAAAGACTATCGTTTTCGGGCGCAGCTGCCGATTGGCAAAACTGGAAGCCATGGCCACACAAATCCCCAAATCAGCTGCCGGTTCGTCAATTTTTATGCCGCCGGCTACCTTTACATAAACATCACAGGCACCAATCTGCAAGTGAACACGTTTTTCCAGTACCGCCAGCAGAAGCTGTATGCGCTTGATATCCACAGAATCTGCGGTACGGCGGGGCGGCACATAAGGAGTAGGTGCCACCAATGCCTGTAATTCCACCAGCAGCGGCCTTGTACCTTCCACCGTGGGGATAATCACCGTACCGCTATCCCCTTCCCTGTCTGACAGGAAGAGTTTTGAGGCATCCGGCACATCGACGAGACCGATATCACGCATTTCAAACAGCCCCAGTTCATTGGTGCTGCCAAAACGGTTTTTCACGGCGCGCAGCACCCGGTACTCCGCATTGCGCTCACCTTCAAAATAGAGCACCGTATCCACAATATGTTCCAGCACCCGGGGGCCTGCCAGATTGCCCTCCTTGGTCACATGGCCGATAACAAAGGCAGCAATCCCCCTGCCCTTGGCTATCCGCAAAATGTCCACCGCGCACTCGCGCACCTGCGAAACACTGCCCGGGGCGCTTTGCACCTCGGGCTTGAACACCGTCTGAATCGAATCTATAACCAGAAGGTCCGGCTGTGTATTTTCAATATGGGCCTCAATCGTCTCCATATTGGTCTCACTGACCACATACAGCTTATCTGCCAAGGCCCCCAGTCTGTCACCGCGCATGCGCACCTGTCTGGTACTCTCCTCACCTGTGACATAAAGCACCCTGCGTCCGCCCCGGGCCACATCGGCGCAGACACGCAGGGTCAGGCTGGATTTGCCCACGCCGGGGTCGCCGACAATCAGTACCATGGAACCGGGAATCACGCCGCCGCCCAACACCCTGTCCAGTTCCTCCGAACCTGTAGCAAAGCGCGGCAAATCCTCAATCGCCACTTTGGCAATGGGCTGGGGCTTTTGACTGTCAGACAGCCCCAGCCGCAAGCCTCCGCTGCTGCCGCCGTCACTTTCCGGAGCCACAACTTCCTCAACCATCGTATTCCACGCACCGCAGCCGGGGCATTTTCCCATCCATTTAGCCGTTTCGTAGCCGCAATCCTGACAGACAAACACTGATTTTTTCTTCTTGGCCAACTATCATCCATCCTTATGCAAAATTATTTAAAGAACACCGATTTGCCGATAAACTCTCTCAGCAGTGAATTGTTGGGCACATCATCCTCTGCCGTAATGTCATCAAAATACTGTAAAATATCCAGCAGCCTTTTCGCCGTTGCATGCTCAGGAATATCCATGGGTATCATCTGCAACAGCGGCTGGGCATAGGGTTTCAGCATCCCCAGCTCATAAATCAGCGCCGAATTGAACATGACATCTGCCTCTTCCTGATAGGGAAAGATATTCTTTTCCTCACCTTCCCGTACATCCGGCCACTGTTTCAATGTCTTTAAGGCCCCTGAGCCGCGGAACTGGTAGTCACGCACCATGCGGCGAATCAGCCGGGCATCCGTAGTGGAAATACGGTTATGCGCATCAATATTCAGCTGTGTCAAAGCACTGATGTAGATTTTAAATTTTCTGCTATGCGGCACGTACTCGCTGAGCCGTTCATTAAGCCCATGTATCCCCTCGACAATGATAGGCTGCTCTCTGGTCACCGCCAGACGCCGGGAATCATCCCACTCCCGTTCCCCGGTAACGAAATTATACCGTGGCAGAATGATTTCCTCCCCGGCCAGCAGGGCCAGCATGTGCTGATTAAAAAGTTCAAGGTCAATGGCCTCCAGCGCCTCAAAATCATATTCGCCATTCTCTTTTTTCGGCGTTTTCAACCTGTCCACATAGTAATCATCTAAGGAGATGGACACGGGCACCAGTTTATTGGCCCGCAGCTGCACCCTGAGGCGCTGGGCAAAGGAAGTCTTGCCCGAGGATGATGGGCCCGCAATCAAAATCAGGCGTAAATAACCTTTTTTTTCGGCAATATGGTCGGCAATCTGGGAAATGCGCTTTTCCTGCAAGGCCTCTGATACCCTGATGAGTTCACTGATTTCCCCATGGCGGTTAATCCTGTTCAGGTCAGGCACAAAATTGCACCTGAGCGCCGCCGCCCATTCCTTCGACTCAGCCAGTATCTGGCTGAGCTTTGGCTGGGGCAGCCGCTCCCGTACCTGTCCCCCCGTATCCATATCGGGAATCCGCAGCAAAATGCCGCCGGCCTCAAAATCCATGGCAAAGCGCTCCATACTGCCCGTATGGCCTATCATCACACCATAGAGATAATCGTAAAAGTCGCCGCATTGATACAGGCTGACCTTGTCCATCT
>JAGAYB010000162.1 GCA_017940705.1 Selenomonas sp.
CTGGGCGCAAAACCGGGAAACTGTCTGGTGGTGGAAGATGCACTGGCCGGCGTTATGGCCGGGGTAAATGCCGGCATGCAGGTAGCCGGTATCGGTGAAGCCGCAAAAGCCTCTCAGGCGGCCTATAAACTTCAGGAAATCCGTGACCTCCTAAAAATTGCTGTATGAGAAGGACTGATAAATCATGAACAAACTGCTTTTCCCGGAAAATTTCCTCTGGGGCAGTGCTACGGCCGCCCATCAGGTAGAGAGTATGAATATACATTCCGATATTTGGGCGGAGGAACATGTGGCAGGCTCCATTTACAAGGATAAATCCGACCGCACCTGCGACCATTACCAGCATTATCGGGAAGATATTGCCCTGATGGCAGGGGCAGGACTGAAAGCCTATCGCTTCTCCATCGAATGGGCACGGATTGAGCCGCAGGAAGGGGAATTTCCGGCAGAGGCTATTGCCCATTATGCTGATGTACTGGCGGCCTGTGAGGAATACGGGATTACGCCGGTGGTAACGCTGCATCATTTTACCAGTCCCCGGTGGCTGATGAAGTACGGCGGCTGGAAGGGTGAGAAAACGCCGTATTATTTCGGACGCTATGCCCGTTATGTCCTGATGGCGCTGGGCAGGCATATTCCCTACATCATCACGCTGAATGAGATAAACATCGCCACCATGCTTAAACAACTGTTTGCTGAGTGGAATTTCGTGCCGCCTATCGGTATGGCTGCAGAAGGCTGGACGGCTCCTGAGTGGCGGCAGCAGGCGGCTGAGGCCTGCGGTACGGATTTGGAGCATTATTTTACCATTCACATGGCCTCGGAGCCTGAGCACATAGAAATCATCAGACAGGCACATGCGGCGGCGGTGAAAGCGGCAAGGGACTTTGCTCCGCAGGCCAAAGTGGGCGTGAGCCTGGCGCTTTCCGATGTCTGTGCCGCACCGGGCGGTGAGCAGATGGCCGCCAAAGTCTGGCAGAGTTACTTTGGCCAGTATAAGGATATCTACATGAACGCCGACTTTGCGGCTGTGCAAAATTATGAACGGGAAATTTATGATGCAAACGGGCGTGTGCCGCATGGCGCAGATGAAGAACTCACGGAATGCGGCTATCCGTACTGCCCGGAGGCGGTAAGTTCCGTGGTGCGCCGGGTGTACAGGGAAACCGGCCTGCCGGTTATGGTCACGGAAAACGGCATTGCCACGCAGGACGACAGCCGCCGTATTGACTTTATCCGGGAGGCGGTCACGGGGCTGCACGCTGCCGTGGAGGACGGCGTACCCCTCTTAGGCTATATCTATTGGAGCTCTATGGACAATCTGGAATGGGCTATGGGCTTTGACAAGCATTTCGGCCTGATTGCCGTGGACAGAAAGACCATGCACCGCACCGTAAAGCCCAGCTGCCGCTATCTGGGCGCTATCGCGCAAAATAATGGACTGCTGCTCTAAGCAGCGGCGCACTAGGCACTAAACAGCGCCGCCAGTTTTTCGGCTTTCAGGTCAGGCAGCGTTTGGCTGCCATGCGTGACGCAGGACAGCACATCAAGGCCGGTCAGCGTTTCGCACATGGCTGCGTCCTCCTTGATTATGTGTTTTTGTATATACAGTGTGCATTTTTGTGACCACACAGTAAAAAATATACTATCATATTTCTTATACATCAACTAAAAATATAAATATGGTTGACGAAATAAAAAATATGCCCATGCGAATCTTAAACATGCCAGGCTTATTGTCCATCAGGAAAACGCCGTATGCTGAAAAAAACTTTACATATTATTGTTTCTGTGCTAAAATTGCATATAGTTTAGTAGCGTTCGATATTATTTGGATGGTGACATTGAGTTGGCCAAACCTTCAAGATGCATATTTGCTTTTTGGAGGGATTGTTATGTTTAAAGTGATGAAGGCAAAACTTACTTGACGGTTCAGTCTGTCAAGTTGTTTTGCCTTTTTATTTTGCCGGAGTTGCAGTTTCCAAAGAAAGTTCAGGGGGAAAAATCGTGCAAATCAAAAAGATACTGAATAACAACGTGATAGTAACGGAAGATGAAAACGGCTGCGAAGTTGTAGCCATGGGCCGGGGACTGGCCTTTGGCAAGAAGAACGGCGACAGCGTGGAAGACAGTAAGGTGGATAAGGTCTATCGCCTGAGTGACCATGACATGCTGGAAAAGTTCAAGGAGCTGTTAGCCGGCCTGCGCGTTGATTATCTGGATGCCAGTACCGCCATTATTGAAATGGCGGAAAAGGAACTGGGCGTAAAGCTCAATGAAAATGTATATATTTCCCTGACTGACCATATTCACATGGCGATTCATCGCCTGCGTGAAGGCATCAATATCCGCAATATGATGCTTTGGGAGACGCGGCGTTTTTATCCCAAGGAGTTTGCGATTGCGGAAAAAGCAGTGCTGATGCTGGAAGCCCAGTTTGATATAGATATTCCCGAGGATGAAGCCGGCTTTATCGCCATGCACATCATCGACGGCCAGCTGGACATGAAACAGCCAATGGCTGATAAAATCGTAACCCTTATTGATGAAATAACCAATATTGTCCGCCGTTTCTGCGGCATTGAGTTTGATAGGGAGTCACTGGTATACTACCGCTTTGTTACGCATTTAAAATTCTTTGCCCAGCGTATGTTCAGCGGCATGGCGCAAAACGGCGATGAGATAGATGAAGAAATGGAAGCCATGGTGCAGAAGAAATACAAACTGGCTCATGAATGCGTAGACCGTATCGTGGCTTTCATGGCCAAGAAGTACCGTTATGCGGTAAGCGGTGAGGAACAGTTTTATTTGATGATTCACGTGGCCAAAGTCATCCGCAAGTGTCAGGAACAGGCATAAGCCTGTCCATATAAATGAAATCTTAACGAAAATCAAGGGCGTACCTTCGGGGGAGGGGCAGCCTGCTGATTTTCGTAAAAAGGGAGCTGATGGAATAGAAACAAACCCCGGTTGGATGGTGACATTAAGTTGGCCAAACCTTCAAGAATTTACAGCTAAGTAATTTTTTGGAGGAATTGAAATGAAAACATGGAATTTGCTGAAGGCAGGAAAAATCGGTATCGGAACGGCTGTAACGGCGGCTGTTATAAGCAGCGGAGCCAGCGTGGAAGCGGCAGGCGGCTTTTTGGCAGAGGTGCCGGCAGGTGATTGGTCGTACAGTGCGGTGAATGAACTGATTGCCGCCAAGGTCGTGCCTGATTATGCGGTAATGATTCCAGAAGGCAGGGTGCTCAGCCGTCTGGAGATGGCTATGATTGTGGACAATGCCATGCAGAATCAGGCGCAAATGACTGCTGCGCAGCAGGAAACGGTAAACCGGCTCAACAGTGAGTATTATTACGATATGAAAAAACTCACCCTGCTGAATCGTCTGGATAAGCTTGACAGCGCGCAGATGGATAAGCTAAATGGCGGTCAGGGCGGAGAGTCATTAAGTGCTGAGGAAAAGGCCAGCCTGAAAAAGGCAGCAGCGCTGGCCGATAAGCTGTCCATCCATGGCTACGCCCGCATTCGTAATGACCATTTCCTGAAAGATAAGGACGGTGGTGGAACGGAGCGCACCACCAGAGCCAATATGATTCACGTGCAGGTGGATACCGCCTATAAAGTGAACGACAACTGGGCAGCTCATGCCGATATCGGCTATCGTAATTCCTTTAGCGGCTTTGATGAAACAAAAA
>JAGAYB010000018.1 GCA_017940705.1 Selenomonas sp.
AAGGACGAATTTGATGAGTCACGGGATAATTTCCTGATTATTTACGATAGCAGGGATGTTGCCAGTGTTTTTGCCGAACATCGCTTGTCCAAGCTGATTGCACAGCAGAAAAAACGTTCTCAGTCCGTCACTGTGTATGATAAGGATGTGGAGATAAAGGATAATTACCGTGGTGTTTTGCTGGTTACAGGTGATTTGAGCAGGGTGCCCGGTTTGGATAAGGTTCGTGCTTATGTGGAGAACGGCGGTACGGCAGCGCTGCTGATTGCGCCGGAGGCGGTAAATGCCCCCGGGCAGGAATTCCTGTGGGCTGCCGGGATAACCAGTCTGGGGGGCAATGTAAATGTCAAGGGAATCAACCTGCAGACGGACTTTCTCTTTGGCGGCAAAGGTTTTCATTTTGGCGAGGATTCGGCCTACAATACTAATTGCAGCAAGGTAGAACTGGCCGCTGACGCGCTGGTGCATATCACCGGGATTGATGATACGCCGCTGCTTTGGGAACATCAGGCAGGCAAAGGTAAATTTCTGGTGTATAACGGCGTAGTACGGGACGATAAGACCAATATCGGCATTCTCACTGCAGTTTTGGCGCATTGCGGTCAGGAGACTATTTACCCTATTTTAGGCACGAAGGTATTTTATATTGACGATTTCCCGTCACCTGTACCCGAGGGTATAAATCCGCGCATTTACGATGAACTGCACATGACCACGGAAGATTTTTACCGTTACCGCTGGTGGCCGTATATGCAGCAGGTGGCGAAGGATTATGAACTGAAATACACGGGGCTGATTATAGAAAGCTACGGTGATGTGGTCAAGGCTCCTTTTCCGGCTCCGGCAGGCAGACGAGCCAGAGATAACTTTATCGTTTATGGCCGCGAGCTTTTGCACATGGGCGGTGAGCTGGGGCTGCATGGGTACAATCACCAGCCGCTGGCACCGGCAGGCTATAATGAGGATGAGCTTGAGTATGTCCCCTGGGCATCAAAGCAGGATATGGTGGAGTCACTGCAGGAGCTGCGGCGCTACATTGAGGCCTCTTATCCTGACTATACGATGCGCACCTATGTGCCGCCTTCGGATATTCTAAGTCCCGAGGGCCGGGAAGCTATTTTGGAGGTATTCCCGGAGGTGAAAATTTTTTCTTCTCTGTATGATGGTCCGGCAGAGGCCATGGCCTACATTCAGAATTACGAACGCAGGGCTGATGGGACTTATGAGCTGCCCCGGACTTCAGCAGGCTATCACCCCAAGCGTCAGAATATGTATGAGCAAATCAGCATGCTGAATTACATTGGTAATTTTTCGCACTTCGTCCATCCCGATGAACTTTTCTATGAGGAAAGCCTTGCTTATAGCTGGAAAGATATGGAACAGGGGCTCAAGGACTTTTTGACGGAAATCAACAGCCGCTTTCCTTTTCTGCGGGCTGTCACCAATGTAGAACTGATGAATTACTTTGCTGATTATCTGGATATGGATTATAAGGTTGAGCGTGAGCAGGATAAAATGACCATCACCACGGGCAGCAACCGTCAGCCATTGCGTTTTATATTGCGGCAATGCCGGGATATAGAGGCTGTCAGCGGCGGCACCTGTAAAAAGGTGGGGGATGATGCTTACCTCATTGAGACAGGTGACAGCACTACCGTGATAAAATGGAAGGAGCCGGAAAAGTGAGAATATGTTTGCTAACTGAAGGCTCCTACCCTTATGTGGTGGGAGGCGTGTCCTCATGGTGTCAGATGCTTATTCAGGGACTCCCTCAGCATGAGTTTTTTATCTACTCTATCGGTGCCGAAGCCAAGGACAGGGGGGCTTTTAAGTACAAATTTCCACCGAATCTTAAAGGTGTGCAGGAAGAATTTTTGGATGAGATACTGAATCAGTATTCTGGCGGTATGCAGGAAAATATCCTGACGGCAGAAGAACGGGAGGCCATCTATGAACTGGTTATTGGCGGCAGGCCCTTAAACATCAGGAAACTGGCTTCGATTTTTCGTGAACGACGCCGCTTCGCCAGCTCGTTGGATATCTTTATGTCCAGTGATTTTTTTGATGTGATTCAGCAGGTCTATATGGAAAAATACAGTTACCTGCCATTTACGGATTTTTTCTGGACAATACGTTCCATGCTGCTGCCGTTGTTATATCTTTTGCAGCAGGATTTACCACAGGCGGATTTGTACCACAGCGTTGCTACAGGTTATTGCGGCGTGATTGGCGCCATGGCGGCAGAGATTTATCACAAGCCGTTTATCATCACGGAACATGGCATTTATTCCCGTGAGAGGGAAGTAGAAATTATCAAAAGCGATTGGGCCAAGGGGGATTTTAAATCCGTTTGGATTCAGTATTTTTATAATCTGGCCAAGCTGTCCTATGCTACAGCTGACAGGGTATATACGCTTTTTGAGCACAATGCGAATCTGGAGAAGGATTTGGGCTGTGACCCCGGCAAGATTGGCATAGTGCCCAATGGCGTCCACATGGAGCGCTTTGCCGCTATCGGCGAACTGCAGGCACATGACGGCCCTTTGACCATCGGCGCGGTAGTCAGGGTAGTACCCATCAAGGATATCGTGACTTTGCTCAGAGCTTTTTTCCTGTTTAAAGAGGAATTTCCTGATGCCCGGCTGGTGATTATGGGCGGTTATGGTGAGGATAAGGAGTATTTTGATCTGTGTCAGCAGACTGTATCCATGCTGGGCATAACCAATGTGGAGTTTACAGGCTCAGTGAATGTGGTGGAGTATCTGCCACAGATGGATTTGATGATGCTTTCCAGTATCAGCGAAGGACAGCCGCTGGCGGTGCTGGAGGGCTTTGCCGCTCACCGTCCCTTTGTGACGACGGACGTAGGCTGCTGCCGGGAACTTATTTACGGCGACAGCAGTGATGATTTGGGCGCGGCCGGAGCGGTGGTGGCACCTATGGATTTTGAGTCCATGGCCCGGGAAATGATACGTCTGGGCAAGGATTTTGAGCTGCGGCGCAAGATGGGCAATATCGGTTATGAGCGCACCAAACGTGGTTACACCTATGAGCATTTCCTGGCGAGCTACCGGGATATTTACCAGATGTATGTGCAGGAGGCATAAGGAAAGTGGCAGGCGTAGGTTTTGAGTTAAAAAAATTATTTACGGCCCGCACGGCGGCCGGACATATAAAAGCATATTCCTATTCGGCCATCATCACCGCCGGGCCGTTTGCACTGATGACCAGCATGGTGCTGGCGGTGCAGAGCTTATTTGCCTATTATGGTGTTGAGGGGGAGGCCTCGCAGATTTTTGTGGCAACAGTGGTCTATGCCTTTGTCTTCTCCCAGATATTTTCTGCCGGTTTTATCATGGTGCTGACACGTTATCTGGCTGATTCCCTGTCGCTGGGCAGGTTTTCTGATGCCACTGCGTCATTGTTTGGCATGGGGGCAATACTCACGACCTTGGGGGCGGTAGCAGCAGGCATTTTCTTTTGGGACAAGCCCTTGCCGTTGTTGACCAAATGGCTGGGCTATCTCTTCTTTGCCGAACTATTGCTGGCATGGACGGAAAGTGTGTATCTTTCGGCAGTAAAGCGTTATTTGCGGTTGCTGGCCAGCTATTTAATCGGTGTACTGCTGAGCGTATTTTTGGTCTGGGTGTTTCTTACGCAGACTGCCTTGCAGCCGGAGCAGGCTGGCCTGCTGGCTATGGATACAGGCATGGGGCTTATCAACCTGCTCTTTTTGCTGCATATCACCGGCTATTTCGGAATGCCCAAGGCCGGACAGAATTTTGCTTTTCTGCCATATTTTGAAAGGCACTGGCGGCTTTTTTTGACGGCAACCTGCTATATGCTGGGGCTATTTGTGCCGAATATCATCATCTGGCAGGGGGAATGGGGCGTGCTGGTGGGAGGCACCTATCTTTATTCACCCATTTATGATGTGGTGACTTTTTATGCCTTTTTATCCATCCTGCCTTTGATGACCATGTTTGTGGTGACGGTGGAGACGAATTTTTACGAGCGTTATGCCGAGTATTTTTCCTATATTACCCAAAAGGGAAACTTCAGGGAAATTGATGATGCCCGAAAGGACTTGCTGCATACCTTGTGGTTTGAACTCCGGCATATCATTGAGTTCCAGCTGGTGTTCACGCTGGTAGCGCTGGCGGTAGGCAACTATATGCTGAGCTGGTCTGGCATTACCTACAATCAGGTAAATATGTATAATGTGCTGCTGTTCGGAGCTTTTTTCACAGGGCTGCTGCAGCTGGTATACATTCTGCTGGTCTATTTTGATTATCAGAAAAGCGTTTTGAGCCTGTCAGTGGTATTTTTCCTGTCCAACCTTGTTTTGGGCTTATGGGGCTTGTACTTTGGCGGAACCTACAGCTATGGTTTTACCTTTTTTATAGCTGCGGCGCTGTCGTTTATTTGGGCGTTTATTAAGCTTAATCATTTTGCCCAGAGGATAAATTATCTGGTCTTTTGTTCACAGCCGGTGTTTTATCATTCTACCAGCGGCTATTTGACAAAATTTACTTTATGGTTATATGGTGATAAATACGTGAATCTGGAAACGGCAGGAGGTGAGAAAAAATGAGAATGAGCCGTAAGCGGCGCAGAAGGCTGGCACAGGCGCAGGCCGGAGAGGAGCCCCGTTATAAAAGATTTGTCATGCAGGCTATGCGTATGACGCGCAGCCGTAAACGGAAAATGCGTGATGAGGCTGCTCTGCGGCAGACGGCTCAGGTGGCGTCCATCAGCGCGCTGGCTTTACTGCCGCCTGTAACCAGTGAGGCGGCAGGCATCAGCAATGTAATGAATGATATACCGGCCGCTTTTGAATCTCTCCGCAATGAGCGCAACCGCATAAGGGATTTTCACGAGGCGCAGCGTAATGCCCGAGAGGCTGCTGAAGCACTTACTCAGGCTGAAAAGGATTTGCAGACAGCGCGGCAGGATAAGTCTGAGGCAGAAAAGGGACTGGCCGATGCACAACAAAACCTGGAAAAGGCGCAGTCTAACCTGCGGCGTATTGCACAGGAGCTGGCCAATGCCCAGCTGGAAAGCTCTCAGCGTACCCGTGAGGCCATTGCCGCTCAGCAGGCTGCAGCTGATTTTGCGCCGCAGGTATGGGCACAGGAAGCAGCCGTGCAGGCGGCGCAGGGACGCAGGCAGAGTTTGCAGGCAAGTTACGAGGCGCTGGGTCGGGAACTCGGGCATCTGAGTGATGAACGTGACGGCCTTGAAGAACGTATTCGCAAGGCTTGGGAAAGTGTTGGCTATGCCCAGAACCGGCTGAATGATGTCATGGCCATGGTTAATCGTGCTCAGGCAATTGTCCCCGAACAAGCGGCCAAGGAAGCTGAGTGGCAGGCGTATGACAGTCAGCTGGAAGCTCTGGACGCCGAAGTGGACAGCGCCGAATCACTGCTGGATGAGCTGAACAGCCAGCTTGATGCCCTGCAGGATGCCAGAGAAGCTGCCGAAGATGCCGAGCGTGATGCCCGGGAAAGGGTACAGGACTTGCTGAATGAGCAGACCGATGGGGAAAAGGATTTAAAGGACAGTGAAACTTACTTAGATGAAACGGAAAAATGGCAGGCAGAGGCAGAAAAAGGTGTGGAAAATGCCGAAAATAATCTTCGGTCAACCCGCATGTGGAAGCAGCAAGCGGATTATGATCTGGCCCATTTCGGTGAAGGCAAGGGAATTGGCATCGGTTTTGAATACTACAACTGGCATGGCGCCGGGGTCAATGGACACCAGCTTTATCAGCCCCTGGAATTTTATTCTGCTGAAAAGAAATGGGATTTTTCACTGACTACGGGCTGGCTATCTTCTCATACCGGCCTACCGGAGGGCGATGTCAACGGCTGGACGGATACTACTTTGGGGATAACCTATAAAAATGACCACAAGATAAATGATGTTCATTATTTTTTCAATATCAACGTGCCGACGGGCAAGGATAATGTACATCAAAATGCCATGATGGCTGATAATCTGGCCCACTTTAATTCCTTCAATGAAGGCTGGCAGTTCACGCCGGGTATAGAAGCAACGCATAAATATACGGAAAGGGACAGTATTACAGGCAGACTGGCTTATACCTTAAGAGGCGATTATAAGTACCGCAGAAGCTATAATAGTGATGAACGGGCTGCGCTTCAGTCAGAACTGGGCTTGCCCGGTTTGCCGCAAGGCGCGGAAGCTCAGGAATATATCGACCCGGGAAATAAATTTAAACAGGAGATCGAGTACCGTCATATTGGCGAAGATAATCAGTTATCGGTTAAATTCACCCATGAAAACGCATCTTATGCTGACTATAGAAGTGTTCTGCGCTATTATTTTGACTATGCCGGTAATATAATAAATAACAAAGATATTGCCGATGGCACAGGCCGCAATTATGATGGTGAGGACTGGACTTTGCAGGTATTCGGCAATAAAGATATGGACATAAGGAACTCATTGCAGTATTATGTCATTGGTAACTATCAGGCTGCGGACACAGGCGGTACGCACCGTTACTATGGTGGTTTGGGCTGGACATACAAGTTTGACAAAACGCAAAGCGGCTATGTGCTGCTGAACTTTGGCGAAACCCATGGCGAAAGCTATAACTGGCGTTTAAACAAATGGGATTCCAATCGCCACATGAAAGCCATTGTCCTTGGTTATGACTGCCGCCTGAATGATACTTCGGAACTGCGCGCCAAGCTGGAACGCTATAATATCAGCGGCAGTGCTTCTGATTCGTATCATGGCTGGAAGATGAGCCTGATGTGGAATAAATCATTTTAAGCGTTTAAGGGGGATTTGTACTTTGTCGGAAATTTTAGCTCAACCTGTTGTTATCTTGGCTCTGCTGGGGATACTGGCTTTGGCTGTCGGACTTTTTCATATTCGCCGGGAGAAAATTGATACCATTGCTCTGGTAAATACGGCTTTACTGCTGGCACTGGCTGTTGTTCTTGAGCAGCTGCGTATCTTTCACATGCCGCAGGGAGGCAGTGTTACCGCCGGAACTATGGTGCCGCTGCTTTTGATTGCCTATCGTTATGGTGCAGGTACGGGGATGCTGGCCGGGTTTGCTTATGGCATGATAAATATGCTGCAAGACCCCTTCATCCTTCATCCTGTTCAGGTGCTGTTTGATTATCCACTCCCCTTTATGGCCATGGGACTGGCCGGCTTCAGCCGTCAGCACTTATATTTGAGCACAGGACTGGCATTTGCCGTCCGTTTTGTCTGTCATTTTATTTCCGGCTTTGTGTTCTTCGGCAGTTATGCACCGGCAGGCATGTCGCCGGTGCTGTATTCGCTGGCTTTCAATGCCTCCTATCTTATCCCTGAGATGCTTATTTGTTGTCTTATTCTCAAGGTATTGCCGTTAAAAAATATCCGAATGACTCTGGCGCACAACTAAAAATAAGCCTTCCGGTGTGGGAAGGCTTATTTTCATTTCTCGTTTTGGAAATATTGATAAACATCAACGACATCAAGGAAGGCACCGTCAAAACCGGCGGCCATGATTTCATCAAGATAAGAGCCGGGGCTGCCGTACAGGATATGTTTCCATTCTGGGCGCCAGAATTTGACACGGTAATTGTTTTGCCAGTCAGCGTTTGGCTTGTCAAGCCAGTCGGGCAAATTCTTTTCCCAGTTTTTTTGCCAATAGTTGCGGTAGGTTTCTGCTTCGCCCACGCTCATGTAGGCAAAGACCAAGCGGCGGCCGCCGTTTTTTTTGCGTTTTAGGGTGTTGACTTCTTCTTTGGTCAGCAGGCGGTTTTCCATGTAGAGGTCAATAATCAGCAAATCATAGTCGCTGTTTTGCAGGCTGCTCAGATAGTCAGCGCTGGAGGCAAATTTGCCGGGATTGAGGAGTACAAGATAGTTTTGCACA
>JAGAYB010000019.1 GCA_017940705.1 Selenomonas sp.
AAGCATAGCCGAAAGGCCAAGCAGTGCTACGAAGGCAGAATCAATACCATGATAGGAGCCTGTTGCCCACATGATGAGCGCAATGACGAAGATGAAGCTCAAAATGATTTCCTTGGTGGACATGGGGCCCATCTCGGAAAGCTCCCGTTTAGCCAGTTCCATGGTTTCCGGCGTATTTTTCAGTTCGGGGTTAATGAGTTTATACAGAATATACGGCGTAGCCACGGTCAGGATAAGACCGGGGATAATGCAGGCCAGGAACCAGTCGCCCCAACCGATGGAAGTGCCAAAGATTTCCTGTGCCAGCGTGTTGCACAGTACGTTGTTGGATGCACCCGTCAGGAAGATACAAGCCGAGGTGATAACTGCGGCATAGGCACTGAACATCAGGAAAGCACCGGTGCGCATATTGGTCTTTTTATCCACATCAGAACCAACTGCCGAGGTAATACTGCGGACAATCGGGAAAATGATACCGCCGCCGCGAGCCGTGTTGGACGGCGTAAAAGGTGCGATAACAAAGTCAGCAGCGCTCATTACATAAGCAACGCGCAAGGTGCTGCTGCCGAACTTGGAAAGCAGCATATAGGAAATGCGCTTGCCTAAACCGGTCTTGATAAAACCTTCGGCAAACATGAAGGCGGAAACGATTAACCAAATCGTGGTATTGGAGAAACCTGCCAATGCCTCACCCGTTTTCATAATTCCCAGAATAGGCAGCAGCGTCAGGGCAATCAGCGCGATTGCGCCGATGGGCATCGGCTGCAGGATAAAACCTGCGATAGTAGCGATGAAGACAGCCAGAAGTCCCCATGCCTGAGCCGTCACTCCGGCCGGTGCCGGAATAAACCAGATGATTGCGCCGATGGCCACACACATGAGGCCACGGACCAGCGGGCTAAGCCCCTGATTTTTTGAGTCGGACATTTCTTTTACCTCCTTAACAGTCCATAAGCCGTACCTTACCTATCATTCAATAATTGCCGTTTGACTTATGGTACAATTGATGATAATAATATAAATGAATGACTACAAAAAACTACACAATCCGATGAATTTACTTATTTTATTTTTTCATAATTTTTTCATATCAAAGGAGTTTCGCCATGGAAAACGGCAAACCGCGCCGCCTTGATTATTTTGTTTTGTTCTTTATGATAATTCTGGTTCCTCTGGCCGGAGAGCCGAAAATACATCCTTTTTCGGGTGATTTTGCCAGTTTCCGGGTGAGCTTTGGCTCGCCGATATTCCTGCTATTTTTGCTGTGGCTCAGCCGCTTTCCCCGGCTGTTCACCGGCACGGTGGCCGGTATCGCCGTCACCCTCTTCCGCACGGGGCTGGACATCTTCTATGGGCTGCCCCCCAGCGAGGCCTTTATCGCCCATATTCCCAATTTCTTCTATTACTTTTGCTATTCCCTGTTCTTTGCCCTGCCGGAGCTAAACCGGCGCTCCATCTACGAGCAGGCCCTGAGCATTGCTGTCTGGGCCATCGTGGCAGAGGTTTTTGCCAGCGTCGGGGAGCTGGCAGCGATGAACGCCATTGCCTATCAGCAGGCAGAGAGCTTCACCTTCGGCATGCTGATAAGGCTGATACTCATTGCCATCCTGCGCTGTTTCTTCATCCTCTCCTTTTTCTTCCTGTTCCAGCTCTACAACACGGAAATGCGGCTGGACAGAAAAACCAAGGAAAAGAACCGCCTGACCATGCTGATATCGGGCCTATACGAAGAAGTCTTTGAACTGCGCTACACCCTGACCAGTGCCGAAGCAGTCACCCGGGACTGCTATAACGTCTACGAAGAGCTGAAGGCCGCCGCCCGGACGCCGGAGGGAAAGCGGCTGGCACAGGAACTGCTGCGCATTGCCGGACAATGCCACGAAATCAAGAAAACCCATCAGCGGATTTACGCCAGTCTGCGCGAACTCACAAAGAGCCGCCGTGTGGACGACTTCCTGCCCCCCGATAAAATCGCCCAGCTCCTCGTCCACATGCAAAAAAAATACGCCCGTACCCAAAACAAGGAAATCCTCTTTTTCACCAATGTCCCCCAAGGACTGCCGCCCCTCAATGTCTTCCTCCTGCTGTCTATCCTGAATAACCTCACAGCCAACGCCATTGAAGCCATCCCCACACGGGGAACCATCACCCTCACCATTGACGGCGGCCATGGCGACAACAAACTCATCATCACGCTGGAAAACACCGGCAGCTATATACCGCCCCAGCGCCTGACAAGACTCTTTACCCCGGGGTATACTACAAAATTCGACAGTTCCGGCAAGGCCTCCAGCGGCGTAGGGCTGACATACGTAAAACATCAGACAGAGGAGCTCGGCGGCCATATTTCCATCACATCAGATGGCAAGGACGAAGTTACCTGCCATCTCATCCTGCCCTGCCATAAACTGCACAAAAAACAAACCAGCCAAGGAGTACAGCCATGAATATAATGTTAATTGACGATGACGAAGCCATCCGCATGATGCTGCAGGATATAATTGAAGACTATGAACTGGGCACAGTCAGCCAGTCACTGCCCTCCGCAGCCGACCTGACAATGGCTCAGCTCACCTCTATCGACATCCTCATAATTGATATGCTGATGCCGGGCATTGACGGCATCGAAGCTGTCCGCCGCCTCAAAGGCGGCTTTGCCGGTAAAATCATCATGCTCTCGCAGGTAGAAAGCAAGGATATGGTAGGCAAAGCCTACGAAAACGGCATTGACTACTACATCACCAAGCCCTTAAACCGCAATGAAATCGTCAGCGTCCTGCGCAGTGTAAGTGAACACCTGCGGCTGGAATCCTTTGCCCACAACCTGCAAAATTCCCTGCAAAATCTCACCCCCAGAACCGCTCCGCCTCCGTCCCCCAAAACCAGCATCCCTCAGCGCTGTGATGCCGCCCTCAAGGAACTGGGCATCCTCAGCACACCTGCCGCCCAGGACTTGAGCGCCATCATCAGCTACATCGCCGAAAACGACGGCCAGCTCCCGGCTCTCAAAGCCCTGTTCGCCGCCGTAGCCCAAAAAAGACAAGCCTCTGAGCCGGAAAAAGAGGCCAAAGCCATGGAGCAGCGCCTGCGCCGGGCCATTTTTCAAGCCCATGTGAATATTGCCACCATGGGGTCACTGGACTATACCAACCCCCGTTTTGAAGAACTGGCTCCGCTCTACTTCGACTACAACGATATCCGCAGCACCATGCGGCTGCTGGAAAACGATGAAAAACCCGTCATGAGTCAGGTGCATATCAACACCAAAAAATTCATTCACGCCCTGTACGATACAATCTATAGCGAATAACCACCTATTTATCCACAGATTTGTCCACATTATCCCCAATTTATGGGGATATCATGTGTACAAATACGAATTTATCCACATGAATACGCTCAGCAGGAAAATCACCGCCCCTTCACGAATTAGTGCCTATGAACGCTTTGCATACAAGGGGTGAACATTATGAAGGCCATTATATCCTGTTTACTAGCCCTGTGGATAATATTGGCACCAACGCCCCTCGACCAGCTTTCTGCCGAGGGGCGCTATGTGAAAGTGGGCTTTATTCAGCCTGACGCATCTTTACAAAATTCCCATGTCATCAGCCAATACTACACCCAATATTTGGACGAGCTGTCCAAACGGACTGACCGCGGCTATGAACTCATCAGTCTGGAGCCGGGAAATGCCTACGAAAGCCTGCTCAGTGAAAAAATTGACCTGCTGCTGTCCGTAGAATATCCCACCTCACTGGCTGACAACAGCCCCCTCGTCTTTGGCAGCACCAATTTCGGCTACGATGTCGAAGGTTTTTACGTTGCCCCGGGAGAGACCCGGTTCAACGCTCAGGACTTAAACACTCTGGAAAATGCCCGGGTCGGTCTGATAAAATCCCGTCCGGCCAATGCCGCTTTTGAAAAATTTCAGCAGGAGCACAACCTGACCTTTTCCATCTCTGAGTACGAGAATCAGGAGGCTATGCTGGCAGCGCTAAAAGACGGTGAAATTGACATGGTGGTGGATACCGCCACCAATGTCACCCCCGCTGAGAAATTTTTACTCGCCTATGCCCGTATTCCTGTCCGGGTCGTCACTACGAGAGAAAATCAGCCGCTGCTGCTGGAAATGAGTTCTGCCCTGCAAAAACTATCTCAGGAAAATCCTCATTTTGAACCAACTCTTTACCACCTTTTAGCCGAGCAGCTTGACTTCCAGCTGGTACACTACACCCCGGAGGAAAGCCGCTTTATCGCCCAACAGGAGCCGCTGCGTGTAGCCATATACGGTTACGCGCCACCCTTTATCGCATACGATGACAGATCCCATACTGCCCGGGGAATTTACGCTGACCTCATTGAAACCCTAGCCAAAAACTCCGGCTTAAAGTTTACCTATATACACGTCCCGGACTACGAACAGGCTCTCAAACTGCTGAACACCGGGCAGGCCGACATAATGCTGGATATCTATGCCGGCTCCATGGGACACATGCCGTTTTACTATACCACACCGCTGCTTGAAGTTGCCTACTCTTACATCGGCAAGATCAGCCATATCCCCTCATTAAAAGATAACGTCAGCATCATCCTCCCCCAGCCGGTTCCCTCGGTCATGACCTATTTGCGGCAGAAATTCCCCGACTGGCACTTCTCGGAAAATGCACCTTCCGCCAGTGAGGCTATCCGTCTGGTCAACGACAACCAATACGACCTGGCGCTCATCGCCAACAGCACTCTGGATATTGAACGCCCTCTGGCTCTCTACCCTGAGCTGACCATTATTCCCGATGCCTCAATAAATCTCCCCATGAGTATAGTCGTATCCCCCCGTCAGCCTCGTATCCTGCAAAGCATTTTAAACAAAGCCATCACCCAAATAAATCCCGAAACGCGCACCCATATCATCCAAAAGCATACCATTGCCACGGAACCGGGACTATCCCTACAGCACTTAACTACCTTTTATCCCCTGCAAACGGGGCTGGTCTGCGGCCTTATCCTGCTGCTTTTATCGGTGACGGTCTTCCAAATCCATCACCGCAGGGCAATGGAAAAAGCCGGAACATTACTGGAAGAGAAGAATATGTCTCTTACGCAGACCATACAGGAACTAAAAGAGGCCAACCACAGCAAGAAAATCTACAAGGCTCTGGCCGAAACAGATGCCCTGACCGGCGTGCTTAACAAGAGTGCCATTGAAAAAGCCGGAGCGGAAATTATCGCCAGTCCCCCGGCAGACGGTCATTGCCACGCCATGTTTATCATTGACCTCGACCACTTCAAAGAGGCCAACGATACCTTTGGACATCAGCGCGGTGACGATATCCTGCGCCGCTTCGCCCTGAGCCTTACACATATCATCCGGGCAGGGGATGCCGCCGGGCGCTTCGGCGGTGATGAGTTCATTTTGGTATTGGACAACCTGCCACGCCATACCATAGACAACGTTGCCCGGCGCATCACCGAGGCCGCACACAATCTGGAGCCTGCTGCCACACCGCCGCTCTCCGCCAGCATTGGCATTGCCCTCTATCCTGCCCACGGACATGATTATCAGGAGCTGCTGCACAATGCTGACCAGGCGCTCTATCAGGTAAAGGAACGGGGTCGCGACGGCTGGGCCGTAGCCCACTACCAGAGCCCCCATCCCCGGAACTGATTGACAGCAGCCGCATAAAAAACTATACTAACAGGAGATATTTACAAAGTTACACATTGGAGGCATATACATGAGCAAATTAACCCTCGCCCGCGCTAAGGAAATCTTACCCAAACACACCAGCGAAGAACACCTCTTCCATCACGCAGCCGCTGTCAGTGCCGCCATGGGTGCCATGGCCGAAGCCTACGGCGAAGACAAGGACCACTGGGCCGCCATCGGCTGGCTCCATGATGTGGATTACGAGCAGTACCCCGATGAACACTGCCACCATGTCCGGGAATTTCTCACCCCCGAAGGTGTGGACGAGGAAGATATCAAAGCCATTATCTCCCACGGCTACGGCATCACCACCGATGAAGCCGAACCTGCCACCAATCTGGAAAAAAGCCTCTTTGCCGTTGACGAGCTCACCGGCATCATTCAGGCTTACGCCCTCATGCGTCCTGAACGCATGGACGGCATGGCCGTAAAATCCCTCAAGAAAAAATACAAGGACAAGAAATTCGCCGCAAAATGCAACCGCGAAATCATCAACCGCGGCATCGAAAACCTCGGTATGGAACTCGGCGAAGTAATGGGACACTGTATCAAAGGCATGCAGGAACACCACGAAGAAATCGGTTTGTAATCAAAATACCGACAACATACCTTGCCGGGCCGTCGCTTTACGGGTGCAGCGTATGACGGCTGGCGTTAAGAAACTAATATTTGCATACAAAAATCCCTGCCTAAAGGCGTTGTTTGAGCGTAAGCGAGTTTAGCCTTTAGACAGGGATTTATTTTTTTGCAAATATTGGTTTTAGCCAGCCGTCTCAGCGGAGCACGTAAAGCGACGGCCCGGCAAAACTATGCAGCTTGAAATTACAGCACTTTGCTGAGGTATGCCTTGATTTCGTCGCCGTCTTCCATCTTCATCACGTCAGCGAGGATTTCCTTGGCTTTCGTGGAGCTGATGTTGCGGATTTTTTCCTTAACACGGGGAATGGACGGGGCACTCATGGACAGTTCGCTGATGCCCATAGCCATGAGGATTACGGCAGCGTTCGGGTCGCTGGCCATTTCACCGCACATACCGGCCCAAATGCCGTTTTCACGGGCACTGGTGATGGTGCGCTGAATGAGCTGCAATACAGCCGGGTTGAAGTGGTTGTAGAGCTCGGCGATGTTGGCATTGCCGCGGTCACAGGCCAGCGTGTACTGCACGAGGTCGTTGGTGCCGATGGAGAAGAAGTCCACGTATTTCGCGAGCACCGGCGTCATCACGGCAGCAGCCGGCGTTTCGACCATGATACCCACCTGTACATCCTCGGAATAAGCCTTGCCCTCATGTGCCAGTTCCAGCTTGGCTTCTTCGATGAATTCCTTAACCTTCTTGAACTCAGCCACGTTGATGATCATCGGCACCATGATGCCCACCTTGCCGTAAACACCGGCGCGCAGGATAGCTTTCAGCTGCGGCAGGAAGAGGTCTTTGCGTTGCAGGCTGATACGGACTGCACGATAGCCCAGGAACGGATTTTCTTCCTCAGGAATGTTTAGGTACGGCAGCGGCTTGTCACCACCGATATCCATGGTACGGATAACGCAGAGGTTGCCCTGACACTTTTCCACGGCTTCCTTATAGGCTTTGAACTGGTCTTCTTCATTGGGGATATCCTGACGGCCCATGAATACGAACTCAGAACGGAACAGACCTACACCCTTGGCACCATACTTCAGGGCATTGTCCACGTCCATATGCGTGCCGATATTGGCCATCAGGTCAACCTTTACACCGTCTGTCGTAACAGCCGGCAGGTCTTTGAGCTGTGCGTAGTGGGCAGCCAGTTCCTGCTGCTTCTTGATTTTTTCGTTGTAACCGGCCAGTTCTTCTTCGCTGGGGTTCACGATAATCTTGCCTTCTTCGCCATCCATGATTACATGGTCGCCGTCAGCAATCTTGTCGATGCGGTCTTCTTTATTGAGGCCGACAATGGTCGGGATAGCGCGGGCCTTGGCGATGATAACGGCATGTGCCGTCGTGGAGCCTGAGCCCAGGATTACACCGGCAATCTTGTCAGTCGGCATACCGGCAATAACGGA
>JAGAYB010000163.1 GCA_017940705.1 Selenomonas sp.
CCGGCAGATATTTCCGTACTACTTATCTGGCTGGAACAACAGCAGCGACTAAAAGCAGGGGAGGGCAGAGCCGATGTTTAAGGAAGAACTGCAAAAGGCGGCAGCTGAATACGGCATAGCTCTCAGCGCCATGCAAATAGAGCAGTATAACCGCTACTTTGCCCTGCTGGTGGAGTGGAATGAAAAGATAAATCTCACTGCCATTACCGAACCAAAGGAAGTGGCTATCAAGCATATAATCGACAGCATTACGGCTTACGATGAAGAACTGTTTAAGGAAGGCACTACGGTTATTGATGTGGGCACCGGCGCCGGTTTCCCCGGTCTGCCCTTGAAGATTTTCTGCCCGGAAATAAAGCTTACGTTGATGGATTCCCTCAACAAGCGCATTAAGTTCCTGCAGACTGTGGTGGAGGAACTGGGGCTTGACGGCGTGGAATGTGTCCATGCCAGGGCCGAGGAGGGAGCAAGAGATAAAAAATACCGCGAAGCCTTTGATATAGCGGTATCCAGAGCCGTGGCCAGACTGCCGGTTCTCGCCGAATACTGTATGCCCTTCGTGAAAAAAGGCGGCCATTTTATCGCCCTCAAGGGCATGCAGTATAATGATGAAGCGGCAGAGGCTGCCAAGGCCATCAAAGTAATGGGCGGCAGCCATACGGAAATCCGTCCGGTAAAACTGCCGGAAATAGACGACAAACGGGCGGTTATCATCATTACCAAGACCATGCCCACGCCCAAAACATATCCGCGCAAAGCCGGAACACCTGCCAAAAATCCCATAGTATAGAGCATTGTTATTTAGGGGAGGGGGAGTAATATGCTGTTGGGATATGTTTTATTTATGGTGCTGTTCCTTGTTTTTCGCTTTTTTTATCATATTTTGCCGAAAAAAAGTTCGCGTAACAATATCATTCAGGCAGTAAAAAATGATTCTGTAGGTCTTTATGAGTACGTCAAAAAAATAATTTTTTTCCATCCCAGACTGACGAAAATTATCGTTGCTTGTATTATTGGGATTTGGATTTTACCGCTAATACCGGTCAGCTATGACATCAGAAATGTCTTAGAAGATATCATGTATGCAGTGATGTATTTTCTTTTGGTCATAGTGTTTGCACCGCAGGAAGATTTGTCGCGTAAAGAATTTCCCATAGAAATTTTTGGCTTTACCTATTCCGTCATCTTTATGTTTTACAGCATGGGTGTGGTGGTATTTGATATCTTTTACACAAATGATTTTTTTAAGGAAGATATGTGGATTTACGGATATAGTATTACCTTGATTTCGTATTTTATTTGCATAGCTACTTTAAGAAGATTTATGGAAAGGGATTTATCAAGGGAAGAAATTGTTTTAATGGGAATGATTATGCTGACAACCATGGAATTCATAACCTATTATGGGATTGGATTTTTCAGCGGCATGAAATTTTATGACCCACAGTCGTTTGAAGCGAACATCTTTGGCGACATCGCGACAGTCATCAACCAAGGTATATTTATCGCTTCGCAAAGCCAGATTTTGGGCAGAAACGATATGGAGATAGTGGGCTATATTATCCTGAATGGGACGGATGTGCTGACCATTACCGCGGTGTTCGGATATTTAGTGCAAAAATTTATCGAAATTCATTGAGACGATGGCTGAACAAGGCAGGAAAAGCCCCTATTCAAAGCGAATAGGGGTTTTATAATATGTGTTTTGGCAGAAGGAGATGGTATTATGGAAAAATCCTTTTCGATTCCCATGTCGCGCCGCAGTTTTATGAAGCTGATGGGAGCAGCTGCCGCCGGAACATTGCTGGGGAGTGGCACGGAAACCGGACAGGCTGCTGCGCCGCCGGCAGCGGCGCTGAACTTTAGCGAAGTGGAACTGCCCGTAATTTTTAATACTGATGTCTGTGTGGTAGGGGGAGGTTCTGCCGGTACTGCTGCGGCCATCAGTGCTGCCCGTAAGGGCGCAAAAGTGGTGCTGGTAGAGCGCGGCATTTCCCTTGGGGGGCTGGCAACTCAGGGCTGTGTGTTCCCCTGTATGCCGACCTTTGTCGAGGGCAGTGATACGCCCTATATAACAGATTTGAACAAGCGCATGGAAAGTCAGGGAGCCTCACCCTCCCTTGGCATTGATACGGACACTTATTATGGCGGTGGACGGGGACAGTATGTGCCGGAATATCTTGCCCTTGTCTATGATGAAATGTGTGCCGAGGCCGGTGTCGAGATACTCTACAATGCCGCCCTTGCAGGCACGGTGACCAAGGAGGGCAGAATCACGGCCTGCGTTGTCCAGACTGCGGAGGGACTGGCGAAAATTCAGGCTAAGGTATTCATTGACGGTACAGGTGACGCTCTGCTGGCGCGGTTTGCCGGTGTACCTGCTGAAAAAGGTTCGGAAACGAATGGACGCAATCAGCCCATGAGCCTGCGCTTTGAAATGGGTGGTGTCGATGTCGGCAAGGTCTATAAATTCTTCCAGAAAAATTTGCATGATGACTATACAAGAGGAAAGTTCGTTAAAATCGTGGAAGATGCACTAAAGGAAAAACGTGCGCCTTTCTTTGAATTTGCCAAATGGAAAAAGAACGAGCAATTCTTCAAGGCAGGCGTGGCACGTGGAGAGTTGAGCGAGGACGATATCCTGTATATTCAGGCCTTTTCCATCCCCGGCAAGCCCAATGTCATGTCCATGAACTGCCCGGAGATGCCGCCGATGACGTTCAGCTCAACGGATGCGGTATCGGCCAGCAGGGCCGTCAGTTTCGGACGCCGGATGATGCGCCATCTGTCAGCCTTTTTTGTCAAAAACATTCCGGGCTTTGAAAAAGCCTACATCAGCCGTGAGGCCAGCATGATAGGTGTGCGTGAATCATGGCGGATTCGCGGCAAGTACTATATGGAGGCCGATGATTACCTGAAGGCGCATCATTTCCCCGATGCGGTCTGCCGGACGGCCTATCCCATCGACATTCACGATGTAAAACTCGACCTCTTTAAAAAGCTGGAAAAAGGTCAGTATTACGAAATACCCTTCCGGGCACTGGTGACAAATGAACTTGCCAACCTGCTGGTGGTGGGACG
>JAGAYB010000020.1 GCA_017940705.1 Selenomonas sp.
GTATTACAATCAGCGCACGCGTGACTTTAACGAGCCGCTGCCATGGGAGATTACCTCGCCGGGGGTCAATGCGGAGTTTTTGCAGCGCGAGTGGCAAAAGGCCATGCAGGCGGCACTTACCGAGGACTGCCGCCGGGGCAGATGCAGCGCCTGCGGTATCTGTCCGAACTTAGGCGTACACGTCATCGACTACGCCAAAGAAGAAGCCCAGCGTGATTATCAGCCGCCGCAGCTGCCGGAAAGAGTACATCGTGACCCCAAGGATGCCGGCCGTCCCCGTACCTTGTACAAATTCCGGGCGGAGGTCACTAAAGGCGAAGAACTGCGCTATGTATCCCATCTTGACTATGCCAATATCTTCATCAGGGCCTTTAAGCGTGCCCAGCTGCCCATGGCTTACTCCGAAGGGTTCAATCACCATATGAAGGTGGCCTTTGCCTCGGCCTTGTCCCTGGGCGTGACGAGCGAGGCGGAGTACATGGAATTTGAACTGTTAAAACCTGTGTGCCAGCCGGAGGTCTTTGATAAGTTAAAGGCACAGCTGCCTAAGGGGATTGAGCTCAAAGGCCTGCGTGAAGTCCACGGCAAGCACAAGGCGCTGATGGCGGAGGCCGATGAGGCTCGTTACCGCGCCTGCCTGGAACTGACAGGGCCGGTGGCAGAGGCTTTGGCTGCTGTGCGCCGCTATAATGAGGCCGCCGAGGTAAATTACCAGCGTATTACGCCCAAGAAGAAGCGTGATATTGAGCTGAAGCAGTATATGCTCCAGCCGCTGACTTTCAAGGAAAATGACGGTCAGCTGGAGATGGAGCTGGATATTGCCATTACCCAGTCCGGCAGTGTGAAGCCCGGCGAGGTTATAATGGTACTGGCAGAGCAGTTTGGGCTGCCGGTTAATCCGGCTGAGGCGCGGATTACGCGCACAGCCATGCTGTCCAAGGGGAAATCTTTGATTGAACTCGTGTAGTTCGAGGAGCAGTTACTTTTCTTTGCGAAGAAAAGTAACCAAAAGAAAGCGAAGGCCTAAATCCCATCACGGGATTTAAAGGCCTTTAGCGCCCTTCCTTGGGCGCTGGGGGCTTGTCGGCGCTTTGCCGGACACTTTGGAAAATTTTTTACGAGGGGAGGTGTGTGTATGAAGACCATACTTATTACTGTTGTGCCGGAGGAGACACGGGCGGCGGTGGTGGAAGACGGGCAGCTCAGGGCTTTGGAGGTGGAGCGGGCTACTCATTCCCATCTGGTAGGCAATATTTACAAGGGGCAGGTACAGAATGTGCTGCCGGGGATGCAGGCGGCCTTTGTGGATATCGGCACGGGAAAGAATGCCTTTATGTTCATTGGTGACGGTCTGCCGGCTGATGTGCGGCAGACTTTGCCCCGGCCGCAGAAAATTCATATCGGCCAGCAGCTGCCGGTGCAGATAGTCAAAGATGCCAGCGGCAGCAAAGGGCCACGGGCTACTACCCACATCACCCTGCCGGGACGTCATGTGGTGCTGCTGCCGACAGCTTCCTACATCGGTATGTCGCGGCGGATTGACGATGAAGGGGAGCGGGCACGGCTTCACGCGATTGCCGAAAAAATCTGCCCTGAGGGCATGGGGCTTATCGTGCGTACCGTGGCGGCCGGAGCCAGCGAAGAGGCTCTGGTCGAGGATGTGCAGTATTTGACAAAGCTCTGGCATTCCCTGATGGCCCGCTTCAATATCAAGAGTAAGGGCGCCAGCCTGCTCTACCGTGATGCTGACCTCATCATCCGCATTGTCCGTGATACGCTTACGGAGGATGTGGGGGAAATGCTCATTGATGACAAGGCCGTTTACCGGCGCGTCTGTGATTTTGTGCATCTGCTGTCACCTGAACTGGTGGAGCGTATCAGGCTGTATGAGGACAGGGAACCGCTGTTTAAGCATTACGGACTGGAGGAAGTATTAGAGACTGTGGGCAGCCGTGAGGTGGAACTGCAGTCCGGGGGCTTTCTCGTCATTGATAAGACAGAAGCCCTGACCGTCATTGATGTGAACACGGGCAAATACACCGGCAGCAGCAATCTGGCCGAAACCGTCTACCGCACCAATCTGGAAGCGGCGCAGGAAATAATGCGCCAGCTGCGGCTCCGTGATATCGGCGGTATCATCATCGTGGACTTCATTGATATGGAGACGGAGGAGCAGAAAGAAAAACTGCTGGCCCTGCTGAGGGAACTAGCCAAGGCTGACCGCACCAAAACCAATATCGTGGATATCACGAGCCTGGGGCTGGTGGAAATCACGCGGAAAAAATCGCGGCAGAATTTGGACAGCATTATCTACAGCGAATGTCCCGTCTGTCATGGCCGGGGTCGGGTGGAATCCCCCGAGACGGTGAGCATCCGCATTGCCGGGGATATCCGCCGCATGGAGCAGAAGGCCCACGCGGAAGACGGCTATGAAATCGAAGTCCATGAAACCGTGGCCGAGGAATTGCGGCACAATCAGCTGTTGATGAATCTGGCAGCGGAATTCGGCATGGATATCAAAGTAACTGCTACGCCGGGCATGCACCCGGAAAATTATTCCATCCTGAAAAACAGGCAGCCGATGCCGTGAGGCCGGCTGCCTGTTTTTGCTAAAATTTTTTAAGAACAATTTTTTTTCACCGATAATAATAACGAAAAGGGTGTTTGTGGGATTAAGATATCTCACTGGCAAACAAGAGGAGGAATCCGTGATGAATAAGCTCTTTAAAATCCTTGTCATGTCCATGGCCGTATTTTCGACTGTCTTTCTGGCTGCCGGCTGCTCTGCCGAAGATGGCATGACTGCTCAGCAGACAGCAGAGGCCAGTAAATTTCCGGCCTTTAAGACTGTGGATACAAACGGCAATACGGTGACACAGGACATCTTCAAGGGGAAGAAAGTGACCGTGGTAAATATCTGGGGCACCTTCTGTCCGCCCTGTATCGGGGAAATGCCGGAGCTGGGAGCATGGGCACGGGAAATGCCTCAGGACGCACAGATCATCGGCCTTATCTGTGATGCTGAGGGTTCCGGTGACAAAAAAACAACGGCAGCCGCCGTCAAAATCCTCAAGGAGGCCAATGCCGGTTTTGTGAACATCCTGCCCAGCGAAGAACTGCTGAAGTATCTGGAGAATGTGGAAGCCGTGCCCACGACGATTTTTGTGGACAGCGAGGGCAATATCATCGGGGAAAAAGTAGTGGGAGCCGATGTGAACAAGTATAAAACACTGCTGACGAGGTATCTTAAGTGAGCGTGGGCAAAATCCGCTGCCTGCTGCTGGTGCTGGCTGTCTGCGGCATAATCTTCGGGCTGAGCCGCGGTGAAATGCAGCTTATTTTCCACAAGGCCGTGCGCGTGTGCATGGAATGTATAGGATTGGGGTGAGACGATGAATATCACCCGTTCCTGCCAGCGCCGTTTTATACAGATACTGGCAGCTGTCCTCACCAATCAGGAAGTTATGAATTTATATTCGGGACGGCTGTACAAGGGCAGCGCCAAAAATCTCTGCGCGCCGGGACTGAACTGTTACTCCTGTCCGGCAGCTGTTTTATCCTGTCCCTTGGGAGCCTTGCAGACTGTAGGGGGGACGGCAGGGCTTGGCTTCAGCTTTTATGCCGGCGGTTTCCTGTTGCTGCTGGGGGTGCTTTGGGGGCGGCTGGCCTGCGGCTTTCTGTGTCCCTTCGGGCTGTTGCAGGATTTACTGGCCAAGCTGCCGATAGCGAAAAAGATTTTGCCTGCGCCGCTGCGCTATGTAAAATATGTGGTGCTGGTGGTCTTTGTCCTGCTGCTGCCGGTGCTGTTGCTCATGTATAATGGTATTGGCGCGCCGGCCTTCTGTCAGTATATCTGTCCGGCAGGTACGCTGGAGGCAGCAGTGCCGCTGCTGCTTACGCATGCTGAGTACCGGCAGGCCGCAGGCGGACTGTTTGTCTTAAAGGCCGTGATACTGGCGGCGGTGCTTATTGGCTGCCTCGTTGTCAGCCGCTTCTTCTGCAAAGTGCTTTGTCCGCTGGGCGCCATTTACGGCCTGTTTAATTCCCTCAGCATTTACAGGCTGCATTTAATAGAGAGCCGTTGTGTGTCCTGCGGCAGCTGCCACAAGGTCTGCCCTATGGACATCTCCCCGGTAGAGCAGACACATTCCCCGGAATGTATCATGTGCGGCAAGTGCGCGGAAGTTTGTCCGCAGAAAGCCCTGCATTTGGGGCTGAAAGCGCCGGGTAAATAAATAGCGGAAAATAAGAGACTTGGAGACTTGGCTTGAAAAGTCTCTTATTTTTTTGCAGGAATAAAATAACTGTTGGCGAATAGAGTATTTTATAAAACCGTTATGTGACTAAACATATAGTAAGGATACGGAGGGATAAAAATGTCACTAAAGGGACGTTTTCTGGTTTTGGTTATCGGGATCGCCGTGCTGACAACTTTGTGTGTGTCGGCGGTGTTTATCGTCAATCTGAAAAATGAAACGGAAAGGCAGGTTACGACCTTCCGGCAGACGCTGACCGCCGATGTGGAACGTGAGCTGAAAAACGAAACGGAAACTGCGATAGCGGCGGTAAAACAGGTTTATGAGCGCCAGCAGAAAGGGGAGCTGACGGAGGAGCAGGCCAAAAAGACCGCTGCTGATATTGTCCGGGCTATGCGCTATGATAACGGGCAGGGATACTTCTGGGTAGATACCTACGAAGGTGTCAACGTGGTGCTGTTAGGCCGCGATACGGAAGGCAAATCCCGTATCAATCTCACCGACCCTTCGGGCAAGCAGTTCATCAAAGAGATGATTGAAAACGGCCGCAAGGAAGGCGGCGGCTACACGGATTTGATGTTTGCCAAACCGAATGAAACGACGCCGCTGCCCAAGCGCAACTACACGGCAACCTTTGCTCCCTATCAGTGGGTAATCGGTACCGGCGTCTGGATTGACTATATCGACAGCAAGGTGGCCGAGGAACAGGCAGCAGCCGATGATGTCTTTATGGCGACCCTGCTGAAAACCCTCGTTATTATCGTGGTACTGCTGGCCATTTTCGCCGCGCTGGGGCTGTGGGCAGCCAACAGTATCATCGGTCCCCTGCATGTGGTCACCAATCGTTTGGGAGTCATGGCCACCGGCGATTTGCGGGAGAATAATTCTCTTGGCGATGTCATGAACCGCAACGATGAAATCGGTGAAATGAGCCGGGCCTTGCAGAAGCTGCAAAGTCAGGTCAGCAATATGATGCGTCAGATTGTCGAAGCCAGCCAGCAGGTGGCAGATTCCAGCCAGCAGCTGACCAACAGCTCCGAGCAGTCGGCAGATGTCAGCGGTCAGGTAGCCGATTCCATCGTCAATGTAGCCGGTGCCTGCAGCGAGCAGTTCACGGAAGTGGAAAACGCTAGCAGCCATATCGAAAGCCTGACCCAGAATATGGAACGCTTCAAAACGACCATTGAAAACGCCGGTCACGTGGTAGCCAAGGCTAAAACTCAGGCCGACAGCGGCGAGAAGGAAGTCACCGGTGCCGTAGAGCAGATGGAACTCATCGAGCAGTCCGTCAGCCAGTCGGCGCAGGTTATTGAAGAACTGGGCGCTGAGTCCGATAAAATCGGCGCCATTGTCGATGCGATTTCCCAGATTGCCGAGCAGACCAACCTGCTGGCGCTCAATGCCGCCATTGAGGCCGCCAGAGCCGGTGAACATGGCCGCGGCTTCGCTGTTGTAGCCGATGAGGTCAGAAAGCTGGCCGAGCAGTCCAGTTCTTCGGCCGGGGAGATTGCCAGCCTAATCACCTCCATTCAGGCCAAGGCCAGAAATGCAGTGTCCGTAATGGAGGACGGCGTAACCCAGGTGCAGAACGGCGTCGGTGCTGTCAATGGTGCCGGCAACAGCTTTAAGGACATTGCGGAAATGGTGCAGCAGGTTGCAGAGGAAACCGATGAAATGGAACGCACCGTAACTGGTCTGGCCAGCAGTGCGATGACGATTTCGGAGGCGGTCACCAAGATAAGTGAAATGAGCCGTAATGTCGCCAGCGAGGCAGAGACGGTTTCTGCCGCCACCGAGGAGCAGACGGCCACCATGAACGAGATTGCCGGAGCCAGCCGCAGGCTGACCGAAATGGCCAAGGGCATGGAGGCTTCCGTGGAGAAGTTTAAGATTTAAATATTGACAGCCCCGTGGGGGGATGTTACCATAACAGTATGGTGAATGTAAATGGTTTCAGACGCGGCAGGTCCGCGTTTGAAGCCATTTTCGTGTATATATAAAGGAGTTAAGAATGCAGGATATTATCGGCAGGGAAATAAAGAATATCAGCAAAGCCATTATCGGTGACTATGACAAGGGACGCCATATCGACAAGCTGGACGTATTCAATCAGCCGGACACCAAGGTGATTTACGAGCTGATTCACGAGCTGACCAGAGTGGCCTATCCCGGCTATGTGAAGGACAATCATTA
>JAGAYB010000164.1 GCA_017940705.1 Selenomonas sp.
AGACCGTCTTGGCAATGCGGTCTTCCAGGGAATGAAAGGTGATTATAGCAATACGCCCTCCAGGTTTCAAATGAGCCACAGCCGTTCTAAAGGCATTGGCTAAAATCCCCAGCTCATCATTCACCTCTATGCGGATGGCCTGAAATACCCGCTTGGCAGGATGCCCTCCGGCTGCCTGACGCACGGCCTTGGGCACTGCCTTGCAGATGATATCCACCAGCTGCCAGGTGGTCTCAATCGGCGCTTCTTTCCGCGCCACTGCGATAAACTGGGCAATGCGCTTGCTCCAGCGTTCCTCACCGTATTCCTTAAAAATGCGGTTGAGGTCTGCTTCTGCATAGCCGTTGACCACATCATAGGCGCTGAAATCAGCCTCGGTATCCATACGCATATCCAGAGGCGCGTCCTGTATATAGGAAAACCCTCTTTCTGCCGTATCAATTTGATGGGAAGAAACTCCTAAGTCAAATACCACACCATCCACGGCCGTGGCTCCTTGCTCTTCAAGAATCTCTTCCAACCGGGAAAAATTACTGTGGACGATATCCACCCTGCACGGGAAATCCTTCAGCCTGTCCGCAGCCGCAGCTATCGCCGCTGTGTCCTGGTCAATGCCGATAAGCCTGCCTTTTTCCGTCAGCATGGAGGCTATACGGCTGGAATGTCCCGCTCCGCCAAGGGTGCAGTCCACATAGATGCCATCTTTATTTGTCACGAGACCCTTTACGGTCTCTTCCAGCATAACGCTGATATGATGAAACTCCACGTTTCTGCAATCCCCTCAATAAATTATAAGCCCAATTCTGCCAAAGATGCGGCAATGGACGTAACATCCGGTTCCACTTCACTGCTGTAAGTGTGCCAGTTTTCCTTGCTCCACACCTCAATGCGGTTGTCCACACCGGTGAGGATGACATCTTCCTTCAGCACAATCTCTGCATGATTGCGCAGATTGGCCGGTATCAGAAAGCGTCCCTGTTTGTCGCATTCCAGAGTTCTGGCTCCTGAGAAGAAAAAGCGGACAATGGCCCGGGCCTCCGGCTTTACCAGCGGCAAAGCCCTGAGTTTGGCTGCCAGTTCCTCCCATGCCTGCTGGCCGTAGAGGAACAAACATTTATCCAGACCCTTGGTGATTACAAAGGATACCCCCAGCTCCTGCCGGAAATCGGCCGGCAGAATGATACGCCCTTTAGCGTCTATCGAATGGGTATATTCCCCCATAAACATCCTGCCTCACCACCTTTGCGTCACTTTTTACCACTTTCTACCACTTTTCCCCACTTTTGGTATCTTTTATTGTATAGCAAATCAGCGCCAATGGCAAGGGAACACTGTGGATAACTCTCAAAATATCTGTGGATAAACGCCCAAAGCTGTGGATAACCACAAAAAAATTTTTCCCAAGCCAAAAAGCCGGGATATTTCTGCTGCTTTTGACGCCCAGCGCCAACCAACAAAAATATCCCAGCTTTAGTTTTTAGGTTTGCTATTTAGTTCTTCATCCAGCCCAGCTTTTCAAAAATCGGCTGGAAACGTATCCGTTCGATAAAATCCTTATTGGTATCTTCCGTATGGAAGATGGGCACACGTTCCAGCGCGTAGATATTGCTGGCCTTGTCCACATTGCCGTACTTGATGGTAAAGGCCGCTTTATAGCCTGCCTCCTTCACCATCTGGGCGATATGCAGGTTGTAAGTGCCGGTGGGATAGGCTATGTAATTCACCTCATGGCCCAGCTCGGCTTCCGCCTTTTTCTTGGACTCCTCCAGTTCCATCCGCAGTTCCTCATCCGTCAGGTCCGTCATGGAACGGTGATTCACCGTATGGGATTCGATGTTGATGCCGTTCTTGTCCATCTCCCGGGCCTCATCCCAGCTGAGATAGCCTTTCCTGTGCTTGTCCAAAAAGCCCGTCACCACGAAGATAGTCGCCTTGTGTCCGTATTTCTTCAATATGGGATAGGCATTCGTATAATTATCCTCATAGCCGTCATCAAAGGTTATGAGGACGGGATTTTCCGGCAGCTCGCCGTTGCCGGCCAGACTGTCATAGAGTTCATCG
Organism: Selenomonas sp.; assembly: GCA_017940705.1. The sequence goes on from JAGAYB010000164.1 coordinate 2,062, forward strand.
GGGGTGATGGTATGGTAGCCGTTGTCGCGCAGGTATTTCATCTGCACATCAAAATCCTCGGGCCTGACTGCCAGGGAAATAAACGTATTGTCTATTTTATGGTAGTTTAAGACCAGCACCTTGGCACCGTTCTCACTGTCAGATACCATCGTGGCCTGCAAGGGTTTTGGCTGCTGCCAGAGGCACAAGCCCCCCATCAGCGCTATGCAGAACAGCCCCAGCAGGATAAACCGCCAAACTCGTTTACGCCGCAAATCCATCAATACTCTGCCTCCGCTTTTCATCATTAACTGTCATTTTACCCCAAATCAACGAAAAAGACCACAATTTTATTTTCCATGATGTAACATTTGTTTCTTGTAACCTGAAGTATAACTATGCTATAATTCCTGTGATGGGAAAATCCCACACTAAAATTGTTTTTACGTGTAACTTATACAGGAGGATTTAATACTATGGCTATCACTAAGGACATGAGCATTCTGGAAGTTGTACAGAAGTATCCGGACACCGTTGATGTGTTCGTCAGCGCCGGCATGGGCTGCCTGGGCTGCGCTGCCGCTCATTTTGAAAACATTGAGCAGGGTGCTATGGCTCACGGCATTGACATCGATGCCCTCATCAGCAACCTCAACGATGCAGTAGGCGCTGAAGCATAATTTTTTACAGCCGAAAGGCCTGAGTTTCCACTACCGGAAGCTCAGGCCTTTTTGTGTGCCGTCATCTTTGCTGCTCGGCGCTTTCAATGTCCGCCAGCAAGTCAGCCAGCGTAACCTCGGCAAAATCGGCCAGCATATTATTTTTCACCAGCGTCAGCCGCTGCCCCAGCACCTGCTGGATATTGCGTCCCACGGGACATTGGGGATTGGGACTTTCCTGAATGTGGAACAAATCCTCGTCCTCCTCCACTGCCTGAAACACCTCTCGCAGAGTGATATCCTGCGGCTTCTGCAAAAGTTTTGCACCGCCCACGCCTGCAGCCACCTCCACCAAGCCAGCGGCCTTAAGCTGTCCCAGCGTCTTGCGGATAATCACCGGATTGACATTGACGCTGGAGGCCAAAAAATTTGATGTCAGCTTAAACACGCCGTCAAATTTGGCAATGCAAAGCAAAATCTGTACCGCCACCGGCATGCGAAACGAAAACTGCATAAACACGCTCCCTCATTATAATTATAAAACAGGCTCATTGTGATACATCGTATTACAATGAGCCTGTCTTGTCAATTCGCATTTACTGCTCTATGCCAGCGTCATCAGCCGTATATTCCTCCAAGGAATTTTCCCGTACCTGTATGCAGACATAGCTGATGCCTTCCGTCCCGGCGGCAAAGAACTGACGGCGTGCTGCCGGCGAAATGCGGAGCCAGTCACCAGCACTGAGCTCCACCGTTTCCCCGTCAATCACAGCCTTGCCCTTGCCGGCCGTGATAAAATAGATTTCCTCGTTCTTCTTGTGGTAATGCACAAAGGGAACGCTGCCCCCGGCAGGCAGATTGTTGACACTGACCTCCGCGCCCGTCAACTGCAGCTTATCATGCAGTTCCGTTCTTGCCTCTTTTGCCACACTTACTTTGTTAAAATTTGCCATTTTGCTCTCCTCCAATTAATACACTGAGTTCTCGTTGTAATCTTTTCGCTTACAATGTTAGTATAGCAAGCCTTCGTTGTAACGTCAACACTTACAGCGTTTTTTTACAGCACTCCCCCTTGTTGAATATTCTGCTTATTTTTTTGTACAATAAAGGCAACAAATCAGCAGGAATGAGGTACGCGCCATGAATTACAATCAGCAGAAAAAAGCTGCCAGAGAATTTGCCGTCCGCTGGCAAGACAAAGGCGATGAAAAGCAGGACAGCCAGCGCTTCTGGATTGACCTCCTGCAAAATGTCTACGGCATAGCCGACCCTGCCAGCTTCCTGCGCTTCGAGCAGAAAGTAAAACTCTCCCATACTTCCTTCA
>JAGAYB010000165.1 GCA_017940705.1 Selenomonas sp.
AATGCCATTGCCGGGGCGAAAAAAGGTCAGGGCATGAGCATTTTCAGCGTTGGCGGCAACGGCGGCTTTGGGCTGGGGCCGCTGCTGGCCGTATTTTTAGTCACCACCTTCGGCATGAAGGGCACCGCGTTTTACGGTATCGCCTCGCTGTTCACGGCGGCTATGATTGCTCTGGCCGCTCCGGCTATCCGCCGGGAATCCCAGCGGCTTTTAGCTGAACCTGCCGACAGGAGACAGACGCAGGCTGCTCCCCAGCAAAACGATTGGCACGCTTTTTCCCGGCTGTTCCTCGTCATTGTCTTCCGCTCCACCCTGTTTACGGCCATCAGCAGTTTCCTGCCCCTGTTCTGTATTCAGGTGCTGGGCGCCAGCCATGCCGTAGGCAGTGCTACCTTGTCCATCATTTCCATCACGGGTGTACTGGCGACTCTTGTCGGCGGTTGGCTGGCTGACCGCAAGGGGTATGTAAACACTTTGCGCTATGGCTGCTGTCTTTTGGTTCCCTGTCTGGCCATCATCGTGTTTACGCAAAATATCTGGGCGGTCTACGCTATGCTGATTCCCATGAGCTTTGCCATGCAGGGACCATACGCCGCCTTTGTGGTGCTGGGGCAAAGCTATCTGGCCAAAAGTCTGGGCTTTGCCTCCGGCGTGACATTGGGGCTGTCCTTCAGTATCGGGGGCATTATCGTCCCCTCGCTGGGCTGGTACGCTGACAGTTTTGGCATTGCCGCAGTAATGCTTGTCATTCTCATCATTTCTGTGTGCTGTGCCGCCGCCACTTTCCTCCTGCCGGAACCGAAAAAAACATAAAGAAAATCCCCCATGGTGACAGTATAAAACTGCCCACCTTGGGGGATTTTTTACGCCTGTGTAATGATAAATCTGCTGCCTTTTCCAAGCTGGCTTTCACAAGCTAAACGCCAGCCATGGCGCTGGGCTATTTCCCGGGCAATGGCCAGCCCCAGACCTGTCCCCTGCTTATTATCCTCGTTACGGCTCCGGTGGAATTTGGTAAAGATATGCGGCAGGTCTGCCGGCGCAATGCCGCAGCCATTATCCTCCACCACCAATTCCCAGCCGGAATCTCTGCGCCGCTGGCTGACCGTCACCAGTTCACCGGCAGGAGAGAATTTCACCGCATTGTCCAACAGTATCAGGAGCAGCTGACGGCAGCGCCCGTAATCCCCTGTGAGGGGCAGCGGTTCCGTAAAAACTGCCTTTATCCTGATGTCTTTCCTGTCAGCCAAGACCTGAGCCTGCTGGACAGCCTCTCTAAAAGCCTCCGTCACATCCATCGGTTCCATTATCAGCTTAAAGCCGGGATTTTGCAGGCGTGTCAGTTCCAGCAAATCACGCACCAATGCTTCCATTGCCGACAAACTGGTCAGTGCCTGCTGCCGACAGCGTTCTTCCTGCTCCGGCGTCTTTGCCATATCCTGCCAGAGAATTTCCAAGGTGCCGCGCATGATTGTCAGGGGTGTCCGCAGTTCATGGGATATGGCTGCCAAAAATTCCTGACGCTGCCGCTGCAAGTCCTGCCGTTCACATCTGGCCTGCTCCAGCTCGGCGCCCAGGGCGTCAATGTCTTTTGCCAGCAGGCCGATTTCATCCTGCTGAACTATTCCTGTCCGAGCCGTGTAGTCTCCACCTGCATAAGCACGGGCTGTTTTCTGCATCTGCAGCAGCGGCCGTAAAAAGCGTCTGGTCAGGGCAAAAGCAATGCCTACGGTCAAAGCCAGCGCCAGCAGCAGGGATATTCCCAGTGTCTGCAGCCCCTGCCACAGGATTTTTTCCATATTTTTCAGGGAATGATGCAGCAGCACCACGCCCTTTATACCACCGTCGGTATATACCGGCACTGCCACCGTTATGGACGGCGTCCCCAGCAGGGCAGAAAAGGCCTGGCTGTGTACCGCCTCCCCACGCAGAGCTGCGGCAATAAGTTCTTCTGCCTCCTCAGGCAGTTCCGTCATGGTATCGCCGCTTTGGGTGCCATAGGAGCGAATCATGCGGCTGTCTGCGGACACCAGCCAGACCTCACCATCTCCCAGCTCGTTGAGCTGGCGAAAAAAGGACTTATCTTCGCTGTACTGCCGCCGGCACCAGCCGCCGTTTTGCATCATGCCCTGACGCCCATGACCACGGCCGTGGCGCATCATGCCTTCCGCCCGATATCCATCTGCCTGCAGCCAGCTGCTTGCCTCACTCATGGCCGGAATCGCTGCCGCCAGTGCCACGGCTCTTTTCTGCATTTCCTCCTGATGGACTTCCTGACTGTGACGTGCAAACAGCAAAGTAAACACTGTGCCCATCAACAGGGAAAATAACACGAGCACTGCCGAAAAATACAGCAGCATCCGTTTCCATAATGACATCTTCATCCCTGACCGCCCTCACAATCCCAGCGATAACCCCGTCCCCAGACGGTGACGATACTGCCCCCCTGACAGCCGGACTTTTCCAGCTTGGCACGCAGGCGGCGGATATGGGTGTCAACCGTGCGCGTATCACCGCTGTAATCAAAGCCCCAGAGCAAATCCAGCAGCTGCTCCCGGGAAAAAATCTGCTGCTTATGGGTTACAAATAAGTACAGTAAATCATATTCCTTATGCGTAAGGGCGAGTGCCTGTCCTGCAACCTCTACCCTGCCGTTTTCCTCCTGCAGGCACAGGTTGCCGCAGACAAGGCCTGCTTCGCGCTGTCCATTTCCCTGCCAGCGCCTGAGCACCGCCTTGACTCTGGCCATGACCTCCGCTGTCGAAAAAGGCTTTACCACATAGTCATCGGCTCCTATTTCCAGCCCCATAACACGGTCATAATCGTCACCCCGGGCCGTAATCATGATGATGGGCACAGCTGACTCCCGGCGAATCCGCTTACACAGCTCAAAGCCATCCAGTTTCGGCATCATCACATCCAGCAAAACAAGGTCGATACCACCGGCCACGAACAACTGCCATGCTTCTTCACCGTCAGCAGCTAAAACCGTCTCATAGCCTGCCGCACCGGCGGCAATTTGCAGGATATCCCGGATTGCCCCGTTATCATCAGCAATCAGCAACCGTGCCATCATTCCAGCCTCCTTAATCAGCCAATATCGCAAAAAATTTTTATTTCTGCCGTAAAATGTAACACTTTCGTCACATCTATCTGTAATAATAATACCATCAAGAAGACAATTTTGCACTCAGGAGGTTTATCATGAAAAAAATATGTGCTGCTTTTGCTGCCGGACTTATTTTATCAAGTGCCGTTCCCGTAATGGCGGCTGATAATGCTGCCAGCCGTCAGCCGTACTGCTGGCAGGCCGCAGATAACCAGTCCAATGACGGCTGGTACTGCCGCGGCCGCGGCTGCGGTCGTCAGGGACGCGGCGGCGGTTATTGCTGGGATGACAGCCAGTCCGGCCGCCAGTAACCGGCAAGACAAAAAGCCCTTCCACGGTATCTTAAAAACTGCCGTGGAAGGGCTTTTTTATGCCATGCTTTAAATATTAAACGGTGCGCAGAGCTTTTTTAAATAGTTAAAGCCTTTGGTGATGGCTTTAAGCAGCGGCTCCATCGTCTTGGGCTGACGTACCACCAGCTGCATGATTTTATGCCGCAGGCTGCGGTACTCGGCATCGAAGATACGGAGCTGCTCTTCCATTTCCATCTCCACCGATACTTCGGGAATATTGGAAGGCTGTACTTCGCAGGCCCGGCCATGAATGACCACGGCATCTCCGCGGAAGGGGATATACACTTCCCCCTGATACTCCTTTTGAATCCTGCTTTTTAAGAACTCCTGCCCCTGCGCCTCACCGTGAACGATAAACACCTTGGCCGGCTTGGGACTTTGGAAATTGCTAATCCAGTCCATCAGCTGATTGGTATCGGCATGGGCCGAAAAGCCGTTGAGCACCTGAATCTGGGCCTTGACCGCGACTTCCTCGCCCATCACCCGGACGCGCTTGATGCCTTCGACCAGCCGCCGCCCCAGACTGCCCTCAGCCTGATAGCCCACAAAGAGAATCGTGGATTCGGGACGCCAGAGGTTATGCTTTAAATGATGCAGGATACGCCCAGCATCGGCCATGCCCGAAGCGGAGATGATGACTGCCGAGCCTTCCGAACTGTTGAGGGCTCTGGACTCTTCCGGTGTCTTGCAGATACGCAGCTGGGGAAATTCCACCATTTTCCCGCTGTTTCCAAACATCTTGATGGTCTCTTCATCAAAATCCTGAAAATTCTTCATAAAAATGCTGGTGGCATTGATGGCCAGCGGACTGTCCAAAATAATGGGGATATCACCGTCCAGCCGCCCCTGCTTCCAGAGATTGTAAAAATAATACAGCAGCGTCTGTGTACGGCCTACGGCAAAAGAGGGAATGATGACATTGCCCCCCCTGTCCATGGTGTCGTTGATGATTTCCAGCAGACGGGTTTCCTTGTCGTACACGGGATGCTGCCTGTCGCCATAAGTGGATTCCACCACCAAAAAATCCGCGCCCGTCAGTACCGTAGGGTCTTTGATAATCGGCTGTTTCGGCTGTCCAAGGTCGCCCGAAAAGACCAGCCGGCTCTCCTTGCCGCTTTCGCTGACTACTATTTCGATTATGGCCGAGCCGATGATATGACCGGCATCATAATATTTTACCGTCAGGTGTTCCCCCAAGGTGAATTGCTGCTCATAGGACACAGGTACAAAATGCTTTAGTGCCTCCGCAGCATCATCAAGGGTGTAAATCGGCTCTACCGGCTCCTCGCCGCGGCGCTGGTTTTTACGGTTGAAGGATTCGGCATCAGACTGCTGGATAAAGGCCGAATCCGGCAGCATTATCTGCGCCAAATCGCAGGTAGCCTGCGTGGCATAGACGCTGCCCTTAAAGCCCTCCTTGACCAGTTTGGGAATCAGGCCGCAGTGATCCACATGGGCGTGGGTCAGAAACACCGCGTCTATACTGGCAGGATTAAAGGGGAAGGCCTCGTAGTTCAGCTCGCGAATCCGCCGTGCTCCCTGAAACATGCCACAGTCGATGAGATATTTCTGATCCTGAGCCTCCAACAGATAACATGACCCCGTCACGGTATGAGCTGCACCTAAAAATTCCAACCGCATAAAAATCACTCCTCTCGGAATCTTACTTGTAATATTCTGAGAGGAGCTTTGATTTTCCTGCTATTAAATTTCACCAATCATGCGTACTTCCGGCTGCAGCTCTACACCGTGAGCCTCCTTGACCCGTTTCTGCACCTCATGGATGAGATTTACCACGTCTTCAGCCGTCGCGCCGCCGACATTGACCACGAAACCGGCATGCTTGGTTGACACCTGCGCGCCTCCCACGGTCAGCCCCTTTAGGCCCGTCTGGTCGATAAGGGTTCCGGCAAAGTAGCCCTCAGGCCGTTTGAAGGTGCTGCCGGCACTGGGCAATTCCAGCGGCTGCTTGCTTTCCCGGCGGTTGGTAAAGTCAGCAATGGCCGCCCGGATATCTGTCTCATTTCCCGGGGTGAGTTCCAGCTCAACCTCCACAATGGCTTCGCCATTGCTCTGGAAGATACTGTGGCGGTAGCCAAGTTCCAATTCGTCCTTGGCGTAGTTTTTCACTTCTCCCTTGCGGGTAACAGCCCGGACGCTCTTCACCACGTTTTTCATTTCGCCGCCATAGGCGCCGGCGTTCATAAATACAGCACCGCCAATGCTGCCGGGAATACCGCAGGCATACTCAATGCCTGCCAGACTATGGGCTGCCGCTGCCTCAGCGGCGTCCTTTAAGAGTGCGCCTGCTCCCACCAGCAGGCGATTATCATCAACCTTAATATATGCCATGTTCTGTGCAAATTTAAGGACTACGCCACGAATCCCCTTATCTCTCACCAGCATGTTAGACCCATTGCCAATGATCGTCAGGGGCAGTTCGTATTCCTGTACCAATGCCAGAATACGCTGAGTTTCCTCCATGCTTTTAGGCAGCAACAGGCAATCTGCCGGACCGCCAATCTTAAAGGTTGTGTGTTCACGCATAGGGGCATTCAATAAAATCTGCTCAGGAGCTAATATGTCTTCGCAGGCCGCCAAGAATTTCTCATTTATCTGCAATTTCCTATTCCCTTTCTCATTTATTCCACATTCTCAGTCCCGGGCCTTTCTCCGCCAGCGAAGCAAAATCCTGCTGGCGCAAAGCCTCATAGGCCACCACCGCCACGGCATTGGAAAGATTCAGGGATCTGGCATCCTCAATCATGGGGATACGCACACAGTCTTCCCAATGGTCGTTTAAAATCTCCTCGGGAATGCCGGCGGATTCTTTGCCAAAGACCAGCATATCCTCTTCCCCATAGTTTACTTCCGTATGGGCGTGGGGTGCCTTAGTGGTACAATAGTAAAACTTATGGTCAGGAAACTCAGCCAGCACCTGAGCAAAATTATCATGATAATGCACCTTGACCAAATGCCAGTAATCAAGTCCTGCCCGTTTTAAATGCTTGTCATCGGTGGAAAAGCCCAAAGGCCGCACCAAATGCAGCTCTATGCCCGTAGCGGCACACAGGCGGGCAATATTGCCTGTGTTGCCGGGTATCTCGGGTTCGATAAGTACGATATGCAAAATAAAACTCCTCACACATTCGCCAGAGTATCCAGCGCCTGCTCACTGCTCATTAAAATTTCCCGGGGCTTGCTGCCCAGATTGGGGCCGACAATATTCAGCTCCTCCATTGTATCAATCAGCCGGGCGGCTCTGGTATAGCCGATATGGAAACGGCGCTGAATACTGGAAGCTGACGCCTGACCGGTACTCATGACGAGATTAACCGCATCAGTGAGCAGTTCATCGGTTTTCGGGGCTTTGCGGCCGCCGGACTTGCCGCCCTCCTCTTCACTGTCCGCTGCCAGCTCACGCTCCGTAAAGGCTTCGATTTCCTCGTTGGGCTCCATTTCCTGTCCCTGTGAACGTATGAAGTCCAGCAGTTTTTCCACCTCTTCGTCGCTGATAAAAGCGCCCTGCACACGCCGGGGCTTGGACGCACCGATGGGGAAAAAGAGCATATCCCCCCGTCCCAGCAGCTTTTCTGCGCCGCTGCGGTCAAGGATAGTCCGTGAGTCAATCTGGCTGGATACCGCAAAAGATATACGCGAAGGCACATTGGCCTTGATAATGCCGGTGATGACGTCCACCGATGGACGCTGCGTAGCCAGTACCATGTGAATACCGGCCGCCCGGGCCTTCTGCGCCAAACGGCAGATGGCATCCTCCACATCGTGGGGCGCTACCATCATGAGGTCAGCCAGCTCGTCGATGATAATGACGATAGCCGGCATCTTGTCCTCGGGGAAACTGTCGTTATACCCCTGCATATTACGGACACCGTTTTGCGCAAACTTGGCATAGCGCTTTTCCATTTCCTGTACGGACCAGTTCAGCACGGAAGCCGCCTTCTTGGCATCGGTGACTACCGGCACCATCAAATGGGGAATACCGTTGTAATTGGACAGTTCCACCATCTTGGGGTCAACAAGAATAAATTTCACTTCATCGGGCTTGGCCTTGAAGAGGACGCTGGTAATCAGCGTGTTGATACACACGGATTTACCGGAACCGGTGGCACCGGCTACCAACAGATGGGGCATTTTGCCCAAATCGGCAAATATCCCCTGACCGCCGATGTCCATGCCCAGACCGACCGTCAGTTTGGACTTGGCTTTGTCAAATTTGGGATTTTCCAGCACCTCACGGAGCTGTACGCCTTCCAGCTCCTTGTTGGGCACTTCGATACCGATGGCTGATTTGCCGGGAATCTGTTCGATACGCACGGAGCTGGCTGCCAAGCGCAGGGCAATGTCATCAGCCAGATTGGTAATCTTGCTGACCTTGACCCCCGGAGCCGGTTCCAGCTCGTAACGGGTTACTGCCGGGCCGTGGCAGGCATTGATGATGGTGGCCTTTACCTTAAAGTCCGCCAGCGTCTGCTGCAAGGTACGGGCATTTTCCTCAATTTCCATTTCCAAAGCCACATTCTGCTTCTTGATGTGTTTGCTGAGAATCTCCGTGACTTTGGGCAGTTCGTAAGGCTTTACCGGCTTCGGCGGTTCTGCCGCAGCCGCCTGCTCCGAACCGTCCAGAATGGCCGCTGCCGGACGGATAGGCGCAATTTCCCCATAGGAAGGCATCGCGGTACGCTTGGCTTCTTCCTTCATGGGCTTTTTCGAAGGGGCCACCGGCTTGGGCTGAGCCACGTTAATAGCCGGTGCAGGCGGTTCAACCTCTTCCATCGCGGCAAACTCTGCTTCTGCCAGCAGTTCATCCATATCCGGCTCCGCTTCCAGCGGTTCACTGTCTTCACTGCGGCCATACTCAATGGTAAACTTCGGCAATTGCTCTGCGGCAGGCTGCTCAGGCTCCGGCGGCAGTTTCTCCGCTACAGGCGCGGCAGGCACAGCTTCATTAACAGGCACTGCCTCCGTAACAGCCGCCGCAGCCGCTGCTTTTTCAGCCAAAGGCTGGGCAGAAAAATGGTCATCCTGCTCCTGATTGTAAAAGGAGCTTTTAACCTTCTCCACCACTTTTTCCTCAACGCGTTCACTGACATCAGCGACCTTTTCATAGGCCACAGCCACGGCCTTGCCGGTGGCACTCGCTCCGCGCACCGCAGTGCGCTGGGTACGCAGGACACCGTTGGCCAAAGACCAGGTCGTGGACATCAGGACGGCTCCGATTACACCAGCTCCCAATAGGATAATTGAACCGTCAACACCGAAGAACCGCCGCAAAATCAGCAGCAGACTGCCGGCCAACAGGCCGCCTCCCCGGGGCAGGCTGTCAGGCAAAATCTCCTCTCCCGGCGGCACTGCCAAATGGTGCCATATAGCCAGAACGGAGACAAACAGCAGTGCCAGCCCAAAGAACCGGGGAGAGTAGACAAGGCCATGATGTTTGACAATATACTGATAACCGATTAACAGTATCAACAGGGATATTACGATAGCGCCTACGCCAAACATATAGTGCAGGCACTTGGCAAAATACACCCCAACAAAGCCGACGTTGAGGCCAAACAAACCACAGATGGAAATGAGGCTGACGGCCACCAGCAGCAATCCCAGCAATTCATATTTGCGTTCGGGATTTGTCTGGCTTTCCTCCGGGCGCTTTCTGGCCGCCGTCCTGCGGCTGCGCCGGGTGGTTGTTTTCCCCTCGCTTGTCTTCTTTTTCAAGGTATCACCTCAACATTAACTTACTTTGTGAGCCTGTCGGCACAGCGCTGGGCTTCGTAGCAGATACGCTCCTCGTCCAGCGTCCTGAGTTCATTGTTTTCCATAATGACATTGCCATCACAGATAACCGTATCCACAGAGCTGCTGTTGGCTGCATAGACCAGCAGGGAAACAGGGTTATTGCGTGGGAACCAT
>JAGAYB010000166.1 GCA_017940705.1 Selenomonas sp.
AGCTGCCCCCGTGACGGGTCCTGTGCCATTTTTACCATAGGCTCCTCAGGCGGTTCCTCCGTCTGCCCGGCACTGCTTCGGCGGCCTCCGCCACCGCTGCCGCCCCGGTTGCGCTGGCGTTCGGGGTCATCCTTTATGCGCCCATCCTCGGGATTTTCCTTGCCCCGAACCTGTTTTTGCTTCAGCTTATCATCATTTTTTTGCTCCAATGCCTGATAATCAGACTGGAGGGCACTGGCCTGATTGAGGTTATGCTGTACCTGTCCTGCATCCGTTGAGCGTGGTACTATCATCTGCATACTCATTGGGCTGACATCCATATTGCTCCCCTTCTTTCCTTTCATATACGAATTGAGGGCATCCGCCGATGCCCTCAAACTTAATACGTGCCGATGTTAATGCGGTCATCCTTTACGGTCAGCAAGCACCGCCGGATACTGGTTTGCACATTCATAATGACAGAATTGATGGAAATTCTCGTGCCGGCATAAACCGTGTCCGCCACGCGAATCTTGCCATCGTTCATGCGGCTCATGGCCTCTTCCAAGGCCATAATTTCCTTTTCGGCGCGTTTAATTTTGCCGGCCAGCGGGAACTGTGACCTCGTCAGCGCATTGATTTGGTCGATACGCTGCTGGGGCAGGCGGCTCACATCAATCTTGCCCAGCGTGTTGAGCATCTGCGTGATTTGCTTTAACCGCGCCTTGTCCTCCTTGCATTCCCGGCATAGCTCCGTATACTGCTTATGCAGTGCCGGGTCAACACCCACCGTGAGTTTTGTCGCTACGGCCAGAGCATTGCCCACCATCTTACAGCGGATTTCCTCCCCGGCAGCAATACTGCCGCCAATGATGATGCCGCGCTTTTCTTCAGCATAGACGCGGTTGCCTGCCCGTATCTTGGAATGCAGAATCGCATCCGTAATGCTGACATCACGGCCGGCCTCGATGCTGGCGTTTTCCGCAAACATCGCCTGCACATCCTCGACAGCTTTTATCTGCCCTTTGTTCTGACCGTTGATACCGCCTTTAATGACTACATTGCGGCCTTCTACCTGCGCCCCGTTTACCATGCCGCCGATTTCGACATCGCCCGTGGCCTTGACGATAAAGCCGTCTTTCACGTTGCCCTTGATGCTGACACCGCCGGTAAAGTCGATATTGCCCGTAGCCGGACCGACACTGCTGCGAATCTCCAGATGGGGATCAATGTCAATCTTCCGGGTGGAATCCACAATCTGACCGTCAATAGTGGCATAAAGCTCATTGTCATTGCGGACCTCCGTATTTTTCCCCTGCGGAATGGGAATAGGCCTGCCGTTGCGCGCCGGAACGTCAGTGCCAAACACCGTCTTGCCCGGCTCTCCTTCCGTCTGGGGAATGCGTACCGCCAGCAGGTCGCCCTTCTTGGCCAGTACAAACAGATTCATATCCTTGTAATCGGCACGGTCATATTCGTCAAGCTTTGGGATGCCCTTGCCCGACAAATCAAATTTGCGCTCAATCCGGGCGTTTTCGCCGTGCCTTACCTGCAGCCCTTCAGCTGCCACAAAAGGCGACAGACTGCGTACACCCTCTTTGATGGCCTCGTCATTGATGCCGTAAACAACGCCTTTTTCCTCAAGCGCTGCCCTGATATCCTCTTCCGGTGGTATTTTTGTGCCCTTGCTCGTATCATAGCGGACAGTAACCAGCATCTGGTCACGGCTGATATCCAGAACAATACCGGCAAACGTCTCTTCTTCCTCTGCCTGTTCCCCGGTATCATGGGTCGAAACATCTTCGACCCGGACTTCCTCAGGCTCTTCTTCCGTCACTTCGGAAAAGCCATCGGCAATCCTGCGCCGCTGTCCTGCTGCCTCACGGATTATCTTCGACAGTTCGATGACATCGTATTCATTGACGCCATTTTCATGCAGGGTCTGGCGCACATCCGACAGTTCAAAGAGCATCTCCGTGCCAGCACTGGGATATATAGTTACATAGACACCATCCTGAAGGAATTCTACGAGATAACCCGTTTCTGTTCCGCCAACTGCCGGGCGTAATGTCTGGTCATCCATGATGTGTCCCCCTTCGGCTGAAATTTTTATACCAAGCTCGCCTTCATCCTGGCCAGATACCCACGCATCCGAAAAATCGCCTTCGTATGGAGCTGAGATATCCGTGCTTCTGACAGATTAAGGATTAAGCTGATTTCTTTCAATGTCATTTCTTCATAATAATAAAGCGCAACTACTTTTTTCTCTTTTTCCGGCAACCGCTCGATAGCCTTCATGAGCATTTCCTTGGTCTCGGCTTTTTCCAAGCGGTCAGAGGGCCCGGGTTCACCGTTTATGGGTGAATCTGCCCGTAAGTAATCATCAAGCGGAATAACCGTAGCGGCACTGAGCTGACTTTCCAGTGCCTGCAGGTCTTTTACTGTTACTTCTAATTCTGTGGCCAATTCCTCATCGGTTGCTGGCCGTCCCAATTTATTTTCCAGATCTATCATGGCCTGCTCGTAGCGGCGAATACGCTGCCGTATCGCCACCGGCAGCCAGTCCTTGGCGCGCAGGTAATCCAGCATCGCACCGCGAATCCTGATACCTGCATAAGTTTCAAATTTATTCTTACGCTCGATATCATAGCGGTCAATGGCATCCAACAACCCGAAAAAACCACTGGATAGCAAATCGTCCCGGTCTACATGGGCCGGCAAGCTGATGGCAAGCCGTCCCGCAACCAGCTTGACCAGAGGCAGATAATACTCGGCCAGCTGGTTGCGCAGCTCTACACTTTTTTCTGTAAAATAGCTCTGCCACAGGGAAGCGACATCTATAGCCGGCGCTTCATCTACTATCTGCAATGAATCCACCGAACGCCCTCCTCCCAATCACATCAACCATAAACACAAAATCTAAACTACATCTGTTCCGGCGACTCCATTCTGGTCAGATTATCACTGGACAGCGGCTCGAACTGAGCTTCTGCTCCTTCTTCTTCCTTATCCGCCTCGCCAGTCTCCTGTCCGGGGCTGCCTTCTGTTTCCGGGGCTTCCTCGGCATCGGCCTCCATACCCTCTTCCTCCACTTCGGCTACGTCAGGAATTTTCAGCAAATCGTCAAAATCGACGATATCCTTAGCAGCTAAAATCCTCAGCACAATATAGACGCATAAGCCTGAGCTGATAAAGCCCACCACACTGCGGAAAAACACTGTCACGCCCCGTGCATCGCTGGAAAGCCCCGTTATGATGATAACCAGGGCAGCGATAAAAGCGAATACCACAGCTGCATATAACTTAGCCAAAGTCTCACCTACTAATCCCAAAATCAAATCTCTTTTTCGCCTTTATCAATGGTCTTGACCTTATATACGCCGTTATTAAGGTCGATGGATACGGTACGTCCATATGTGCCGCCCGTATCTTCGGCGATAATTTTGATGTTCAAATCCTTGAGGATTTTCTTGGCGGCCTCGGCATTACGGGCACCAACCTTCATAATATCGGTAGCATTCTGAAAAGCAAACATCTGTGCTCCACCGGCAATTTTGGCCACCAGACGGGCGCGATTTGCCCCTAAAGCCAATACATCCTTGAGCATCAGCGGTAATCCTGTATCCGCAAACTTCGCCGGGTTTTCCGTAGGGCGAGCCTGCGTACTATCGGGAAGCATTATATGCAATAACCCACCGATTTTCGTCTGGGGGTCATAAAGCGAAATCCCGATGCAGGATCCAAGGCCATAGCTGATGATTGTTGATGGAGCAGAGCCAACTTTATAATCGGCCATGCCGACTCTGATAAGATCTGCCATATTACTCAACTCCTACAGCACGAATTATTGTCTCCAAAGAACCTGGATCCGGCACGAGGAAGAACTGGCCGTTGATGCCATCATCCTCAGACAGGAATTCCGTCTCAATAACCAAGGCTCTGTCACCCATCTGCCCCAGCTGTGCCAGCACAACATTCAAGAGCGCTCCTGCCATATCCATGGCCAGCGCGGGGATAGAGGGCAGCATGGTAATCTGGGTGAAAGTAAAGAATGCGTTTAAATATGCACCCGAAAGAATGTTGCCTATCTCCATCAGGGCTGATTCGTCCATAAAATCCAGACTGGTAGTCTGCCCACGGGGTTTGCCCATCAGAGTATCCACCAGATAAAAGGCCGATTTCTGCGGCAGCAGGAACAGGATATTGCTGGGCGCTTTACCGTAAACACGCATGAATATCCCGACAACTACCGCATCCGGGCCG
This sequence comes from Selenomonas sp., assembly GCA_017940705.1. Next base: position 4,243 of record JAGAYB010000166.1, read on the forward strand.
CCCACAAGGTCAGGTACCGCTTCCAGCGGTACCATGGAAACCTTGGGCACGTTCATATCAATTCTCCGATTGATGACCTGGGAAAGAGCCGTAGCCGAATTTCCCGCACCAACGTTACCAATCTCACGCAACGCGTCAAGCTGATTGGCGGAAAGATTTAATTCATCGGTCATATTCGACACCTCATTTTAAAGTTACTTCCCATCACCAGTAGCGCCTATAATTTCCTCTAAGTTAAGCATGATAATCAAACGCCCGTCAACATTGCCGATACCGTTGAGGAACCGAGAGCCGCTGCGGTCATTGGTAGCCTTCTTGGTATCCACCGTCTTGCTGCCGATTGTGAGCACCTCGGTTACAGCGTCTACCAGCATGCCTACGTGCAGCTCGTCCACCGTCACCGTCACAATACGGGTATTTTCCGTATAGGGGGTTTCCGCAAGTCCCAGACGTTTCTTCAGGTCGATAACCGGCAAGACCGAGCCGCGCAGGTTAATGACACCCTTGATAAAGTCAGCGGCAAAAGGTACACGGGTAATGTCCGTCATATTGCGGATTTCCTGGACATTAAGAATGCTTACGCCATATTCTTCGTCGCGAAGCTTAAAGGCCACTACCTGCACTTCATCATTTTGCTTGTTTTCTTCGTTTGCCATCGTTACTGCCTCCTCTTACTGCTGCATTATCGTAGCTACATCGAGAATCAACGCTACACGGCCATCGCCGAGAACCGTTGCGCCGGAGAACATCTTAAGACCCGTGAACAGGTTGCCCAGCGTCTTGATTACGATTTCCTGCTGACCGATAAGGTTGTCGACTACGATACCAGCTTTGGCTTCGCCGGCATGTACAACCACAACGAAAATTTCATCAGAATCTTTCACATGCGGTACCTGCAAGGTTTCTTCCATGCGGATAATCGGTATAATCTCTCCGCGCAGCACGATGACTTCACGGTTGCGCACGGTCTTGATATCCGTGGGCTGGATGTTTATAGTGCTGTCGATGGAGCCTAACGGAATAGCATAGATTTCTTCCTGCACCTTGACCAGCATAGCCTGAATGATGGCCAGCGTCAGCGGCAGTTTAATCTTAAATACCGAGCCTTCGTCAATCTTGGTCTCAACATCTACATGACCGGACAGGGATTCAATCTTGCTGCGAACCACGTCCATGCCTACGCCGCGCCCGGAAATATCCGTAATCTGCTCGGCGGTGGAGAAGCCCGGCAGGAAGATTAAGCGGACTGCATCGGCATCATCCAGTTTCTCGGCCTCTTCCTGAGAAATCATGCCCTTTTCAATGGCCTTTTTGCGAATCTTGTTGGCATCAATGCCGCTGCCGTCATCTGTTACCATGATGACGACGTTATTGCCTTCATGACGGGCAATAAGTCCGACTTCACCGGTACGGGGTTTGCCCTTGGCTTCACGGTCATCAGGATGTTCGACGCCATGGTCAAGGGAGTTGCGCAGCAGGTGCATAATCGGATCGCCGATTTCATCGATAACGGTACGGTCGAGTTCTGTTTCCTCACCTTCGATGGTCAGGTTTATCTCTTTATTCAGTTCTTTGGATACGTCGCGCACCATGCGTGGGAAGCGGTTGAATACGGCGCTTACCGGCACCATGCGGACTTTCATAACGATGTTCTGCAGGTCTGTGGTAACGCGGTCCATCTGCTCCAGAGTTTCCGTGAGTTCGCCCAGACGGTGAGCCTGACCAATCTGCTCCAGACGAACCTTGTTGATAACCAGTTCGCCCATGAGGTTCATCAGGGTATCCAGTTTGTCGATATCTACACGTACCGACTGGCTCTGATGGCCTTTCTTGGGTGGAGCAGCAGCAGGTTTTGCCGCCGGCTTGGCAGCCGGTTTGGGTGCTGCAGGTTTCGGTGCGGCCGGCGCTGCAGCCGGTGCCGGTGCCGGTGCAGGAGCCGGAGCTGCGGCCGGCGCTGCGGAAATGGGTTTATCCGGGTCAACGACCTCCACCACAATCTTATCAATTTCCGAAATGGTGCCCAAGGCATCTTCTACGGCTTTCTTATCCGCGCCGGTCACCATCAGGATATCAAAGCTGTGTTCAAATTTTTCCTGCTCCAAATCCTCAGCAGGCGGAACAGACTTTATCACATCGCCCAGTTCATCAAGAGCATTCATGACCATATAGGAACGCGCCGATTTTAAAAGACAGGTCTCTGCCAGCGTAACCTGAATGTGTACGCCCAGCAAACCGCCGTCCTTGGCCTGACGCAGCATTTCTTTTTCCGTGTCGGTAAGCTCGATGGCCGGGCCTGCCGCAGCAGGTGCCGCAGCGGCTTCGCCTGCCGGTGCTGCGGCAGGAGCCGGTGCCGCTGCCGCAGGCGCCGGTTCTCCCTTGGAAATGGAGCTGAGCTTGCTGACCAAATCACTGACATCAACGACATCTTCCGATTCGCCGTTAGCCACGCTGTCAACCATCTGCTCCAAGGAGTCCAGACATTTAAAGAGGGTATCTATAATATCTTCATTCAGTTTCAGCTGTTCCTTACGGATAAGGTCCAGCACGTCTTCCATTTCATGGGTCAGTTCAGCGATTTTATTATATCCCATCGTCGCTGACATACCTTTTAGTGTATGTGCATTACGGAAGATATCATTTACAACCGATAAATCCTCCGAATTCTCCTCCAGACTTAACAGGCCTTCGTTCAAAGACTGTAAATGCTCGTGGGATTCATCCAGAAACATGTCCATATACTGATTGGTATCCATTTGTATTCCCCCTATATCCTTTTTATCTCTTCACAGCCTCCACGATTGCCTGAGCTATGCTCTCCACCGGCTTCACCTCGTCAGCCAGTCCTGCATCTACTACAGCCTTTGGCATACCGTAGACCACGCATGTGGGTTCATCCTGAGCTATACTGTAACCGCCGGACGCCTTGATTTTTTTCATCCCTTCGCAGCCGTCACAGCCCATGCCCGTCATGATGACTGCTACCAGATTCTTGCCGATGGGCGCTGCCGAGTCATACATGACATTTACTGCCGGACGGTGATTGCCCACTGGTGGGTCCTGATTCAGTGATATTTTACGGCAGCTGCCATCCTCTTTTACCTTTAAATGGTGACTGCCAGGAGCTATATATACATGACCGGGCTGTATCACATCACCGTCCTCGGCTTCTTTCACCGAAACCTGTGATATGGTATCCAGCCTGTCAGCCAGTGCCTTGGTAAAACCTGCCGGCATGTGCTGAACCACCACCACGCCGCAGGGCAAATCCCCGGGCAGGCGTGTGATGACCTGCTGCAAGGCCTGTGGGCCGCCGGTGGAGGTGCCTATGACCACCAGCTTGTGAGCGCCGTTGCCGATATTACCCATGGGCACCGGAGTCACCTTATGGGGCGCTGCCGGCTGGGGCCGCCCCCTTACCTGCAAAAGCGGATTGCTGCGCCGGACGCCGAACCCCGTCGGCTGCTCCTTGGGCGGCGTGGACGCGGCTCCCAGTTTCAGTCCCTGCCTGACCGGCAGTTCCACCCGTTTCATCACGGGGGGGGCAGGACTGCTGCCGCCCGTGTCCATCCTGATGGGCTTTTGCGGTGTATACGGCAGCTTGCGTACCTTGGCCTTGGCGGCGTTGCGGCACTTTTCTAATAATTCATCTTCAATAGCATCCAGCTTTGATATGCTGCCGCCGGCCTTGCTGACAAAATCCACGGCACCGAGACTCAGCGCCCGTACCGTGGCCTCTGTCCCCTGCTGGGTAAGGCTGCTGAGCATCAAAACCGGCGTGGGCCTTTTTTCCATAATGACGGCCAGAGAATTAAGGCCATCCATTACCGGCATATTGACATCCATTGTCACCAAATCGGGTTGCAAATTGATAACTTTGTCAATGGCATCCTTGCCGTTTACCGCTGTGCCTGCAACCTCGAAATCAGGCTGTTTTGTGAATAAGTCCGTCAGAACTTTACGCATGAATGCTGAGTCATCGGCAATCACTACACGTATCATCCCGTTCACCTCTTTTATCCGGCCACGTTTCCATATCCCAATAAATTTACTTCACTTACTCTTTGATACCCTTGGCAATATTGGCACGCTGCACTGCGAACAGATAGCGGACGATCTTGTTGCTTGTCGAGCGGGGCAGGTGCTGAAAAGCCGCCCCGATATGATAGATAACAGAACCATCGCTGCGTTCCACCGGTACCACATGCGCCACCTGACACATCACATCAATATGCCCGGCTTCGGGAATACCTGACAGCTCCAGACCGACCTTCGCTGTCTTCGGTACTTCACGGTTTAAGGAAAAACAGATACCGCTGCCGCTCAAATCCACCACGGAGACAGTTTCGGCATCATTGATGGTACCATCCTCATCGACAATTCTGATGGTGGCGGTCATATTGACCCTCACCCTTACAAATTGACGGTTCTGGAAGCGCTCCACAGTCTTTGGCTTGGTCAGATACCAAATGGGGATGCGGTCATCCTTGTGGTCAATGCCCTTAAACACCGTGAAAAACCGATAGCGGCACTGGTTGCCAATGGCCACGCCGTATATCTTTTCATTGATGACGGGGATAACCGGCACATGCTGGCTGTTCATGGGCATTGCCACTTCCAGACCACCATCAGTGATGTCTTCGATACGGCTGGCATAGCGTGTATCATCGCCATTCACATAGAATTCAACGCGTTGGCCAATTTTTAAGATTTCCTCTGCTTTTACTAATTCGCCCGTCATAACCAAGTTCCTCCATGTTTAATGCGAAAAATTAAAAATTTGTCGCAAAAATCCTTTCCAGCCACGTTTAACAGTCATTTTACTGCCATACAGAATGCTGTTGGCCAGTCCCTGTATGCAGCGCGCTGCCACACTGCCGGGTCGGGCCGCCAGGAATGGCTGCTGCTGACGCACCGATTTCATTACGGCGCTGTCCTCAAAGACATAGCCCAGACAATCAATGGGCATATTTAAAAACCGTGTGGAAGTCTGCTGTAATTTGGCCACGACTTCCCGGCTTTCCACTTCATCGTAAACCCTGTTGACCACCAGTTTTATATTTTTATTGGCGGCATACATGCTGTAGGCTTTAAGTACGGCATAGGCATCAGTGAGCGCTGTCGGCTCCGGTGTGGTTATCAGCAGCACCTCGTCGGCTGCCAGAATGAAGTCCATGACATTTTTACCGAGACCTGCTCCGGTGTCGATGAGGATGATGTCCGCCAGCTGTCCGCAGCCTCCCAGCTTTTGCATGAGGCGCTGCCGTTCTTCATAGGTGAAGTCGGCGGCCTTTTCTATGCCGGAGCCGCCGGAGATGTAATTTACGCCATAGGGGCCTTTTATCAGCACATCTTCCAGCTGCACATC
>JAGAYB010000167.1 GCA_017940705.1 Selenomonas sp.
AAGGGGATTGTGATAGAAAACGAAATGCACGGCTTTAGGCGTGCTGAGAGGGAGTGAAGTTTTGGCTGCAGAAAAAGGGAAGACAGGCACTAAGGCCAAGGCAAAGACCAAGAGCAAGGTCAAAAAGACTTTAGTTATCGTGGAGTCACCGGCCAAGGCAAAAACCATAGAAAAATATTTGGGGAAAAAATATATGGTGCGCGCATCCATGGGACATCTGCGCGACCTGCCGAAAAGCCAGTTCGGTATAGATGTGGACAACGATTTTGCCCCTAAGTACATAAACATTCGCGGTAAGGGCGATTTAATCAAGGCCTTGAAAAAGGATGCCAAGAATGCCGATAAAGTTTATCTGGCAAGCGACCCTGACCGTGAGGGGGAAGCTATTGCCTGGCATCTGGCCTTTATTTTGGGGCTGGATGCTGATAAGGACTGCCGTATCGTCTTTAATGAGATTACCAAACCGGCCATTCAGGAGGCGGTAAAACATCCCCGGCATATCAATATTGATCAGGTGGATGCCCAGCAGGCACGGCGTATGCTGGACCGCATTGTGGGCTACAAGCTCTCGCCGCTGCTCTGGCGCAAGGTGCGCAAGGGGCTGTCGGCCGGCCGCGTGCAGTCGGTAACGGTAAAGCTGATTTGCGACAGGGAAAAGGAGATACAGGCCTTTGATTCGGTGGAATACTGGACTGTCGGCATGAAGCTGCGCAAGGATAAATCCGCCATGTTTGAGGCAGAACTCACCCATGTGGATGAGGAGAAACTGGCCTTGCATACGGAGGCGGAAACGGAAGCGCTGGTGGCTGATTTTGTCAAACAGCCATTGACGGTAAAGACGGTGAAGAAGAGCGAGCGCAAGCGCAAACCGGCGGCACCCTTTACCACCAGCTCCCTGCAGCAGGATGCAGCCCGGAAACTGGGCTTCACTTCCCGCAAGACCATGATGCTGGCGCAGCAGCTGTACGAAGGCATTGACATGGGCCGTCAGGGCGCTGCCGGTCTTATCACCTATATGCGTACCGATTCCACCCGACTGTCGGACGTGGCACTGGCTGAGGTGCGCAGCTACATAGAGAATTCCTTTGGTGCGGAATACATGCCGCCCAAGGCCAATATCTATGTGACGGGGAAAAAGGCGCAGGACGCTCACGAAGCGATTCGCCCGACAAATGTCAATCTCACGCCGGACGCGGTGGAAAAATACTTAAACCGCGACCAGCTGAAACTGTATACCCTGATTTGGCAGCGGTTCACCGCCAGCCAGATGGTACCGGCGGTTTACGATACCATGAGCATTCAGATTCAGGGCGGCAGGCGCTATCTGGCCAAGGCCTCCGGCTCCAAGCTGAAATTTGCCGGTTTTACGGCGGTGTATGCCGGAGCCGATAGCAATAAAAAGGAAAAGGATGTGCTGCTGCCGGATCTCTCCGAGGGCGATGAACTAAATATCGCCAAGATGCTGCCCCAGCAGCATTTCACAGAGCCGCCTCCGCGCTATAATGATGCGTCTTTGGTAAAGACGCTGGAAGAAAAGGAAATTGGCCGCCCAAGTACCTATGCGCCGATTATTGAAACCATTCAGGCCCGCGGCTATGTGCAGCGCATTGACAAGCATTTCCAGCCCACGGAACTGGGCTTTGTGGTGGTGGATATGCTGGAGGAATACTTTAAATCCATCGTCGATGTGAAATTTACCGCTGATTTGGAAAATGAGCTGGATGAAATTGCCGAGGGCAAGGTTGACAAGAACCAGCTGCTCCGGGAATTTTATGACCCCTTTGCCAAAACTCTGGCGGATGCCGATGAAGCGATTGGCCATGTGGAGCTGCCGGAGGAAGTCTCCGATGTGCCCTGTGATATCTGCGGCCGCATGATGGTGGTTAAGCAGGGCCGCTATGGCAAGTTTTTGGCCTGCCCGGGTTTCCCGGACTGCCGTAATACCAAGCCGCTGCTCATTGACACCGGGGTGAAATGCCCCAAGTGCGGCGGAGCCATCGTGGAGCGCAAATCTCACCGGGGCCGCAAGTTCTACGGCTGCAAAAACTATCCGGAATGTGACTATACGACATGGGACCAGCCCCAGCAGGAAAAATGCCCTGAATGCGGTGCTTTTCTGCTGAAACATCACTATAAGAATGGTCGGGGGCTGACCTATTGCAGCAATGACGACTGCAAGACCCGTATTGACCATCCCATCAACAAAGAGCTGGAAAAGATGCGCCAGCGGGCCGAGGCTAAGAAAGCCAAAGAGGCAGAGGCAGCGGCCGAATCTGAGAAGAAAAGCACTAAGACTAAGAAATAAGACAGGATAGCATAATGAAAAAGGTAATAATCATAGGCGCCGGACTATCAGGCGCCGAGGCTGCATGGCAGGCGGCCAATCGGGGGGCGCAGGTGACGCTCTATGAAATGCGCCCGGAAAAATCCACGCCGGCGCACAAGACGGCGGACTTTGCCGAACTGGTCTGCAGCAATTCCCTGCGCGGCGCAGGCCTGGAAAATGCGGTGGGCGTGCTGAAAGAGGAAATGCGCCGTCTGGGTTCCATTGTCATGGAAGCTGCCGATGCCACCAAGGTGCCGGCAGGCGGCGCTCTGGCCGTTGACCGTCATGGTTTCAGCCGGTACATTACGGACAAAGTGGGGGGACACCCCAATGTTACGGTCGTGCATAAAGAACTGACGGAAATTCCCCTGTCAGAGGATGCCATTACCATCGTGGCCAGCGGCCCTTTGACAGAGGGAAAACTGGCGGAGGAAATTGCAAGGCTTACAGGCGATGATTCCCTGTACTTCTACGATGCGGCGGCCCCGATTGTCAGTCTGGAATCCGTTGAC
>JAGAYB010000168.1 GCA_017940705.1 Selenomonas sp.
CGCCCGCCCACGATAATCGGGCTGAGCTCGGAATCATAGAAAGCACTCTTAACATCGAGGTACAGCGGTTCGCCCAAGGAGCCCGGTTCCTTCGTATGGTCGAGAACCGCAACTTTCTTAACGGTTTTCGGCATAAACTGGAAGAAGTGCTTAATGGAGAACGGACGATAGAGATGTACACTCATCAGGCCGACTTTTTCGCCCTGTTTATTGAGGTAATCCACCGTTTCCTGTACGGCCTGGCAGACAGACCCCATGGCGATGATGATGCGGTCGGCATCTTTGGCACCATAGTAGTCGAACAGGTGATGTTCACGGCCCGTGATTTTAGCCATGTCAGCCATAGCTTCTTCCACGAGATCCGGCAGAGCTTCATAGAACTTATTGGATGCCTCGCGTTCCTGAAAGTAAACATCAGGATTCTGGGCAGTACCGCGGATAACCGGATGGTCAGGATTCAGCGCACGGCGGCGGAATTCTTTTACAGCTTCCCAGTCGAGAATCTTGCCCAAATCGTCATAATCGACAACTTCAATCTTCTGAATTTCATGGGAAGTACGGAAACCATCAAAGAAGTTGATGAAGGGTACACGGCCCTTGATGGCTACGAGATGTGCTACAGCGGCCAAATCCATAACTTCCTGCACGCTGGCTTCGCAGAGCATAGCGCAGCCGGTCTGACGGGCTGCCATAACATCCTGATGATCGCCGAAGATATTGAGGGAGTTAGCGGCAAGGGCGCGGGCGGATACATGGAACACGCCCGGCAGCAACTCGCCGGCTACCTTGTAGAGATTCGGAATCATCAGCAGGAATCCCTGCGAAGCGGTATATGTGGTGGTCAGCGCGCCAGCCTGCAGCGAACCGTGTACAGCTCCGGCAGCACCAGCTTCTGACTGCAATTCAATAACGCGGACTTTCTGGCCAAAAAGATTGGTCATGCCTTTGGCAGCATCCTCATCGACATGTTCTGCCATCGGGGACGACGGCGTGATGGGATAAATAGCTGCCACGTCAGTAAAAGCATAAGAGATATATGCGGCGGCCTGATTGCCGTCCATGGTTTTCATCTTTTTGCTCATGTTGTGTTTTGCTCCCCTCTTATTTAAAATACACTAACAAACAAATATAATTATACACCGCAAAAAAACAATTGTAAACAAGGCTGACTGTTGCAAAAAGAAAAATCCCCCACCGAAAATCCGGTGAGGGATTTGTATATCCGTATAATGGTCGGGATGACAGGATTCGAACCTGCGGCCTCTTCGTCCCGAACGAAGCGCGCTACCAAACTGTGCCACATCCCGACAACGAATAATAGTATAGCGCATGTTCAGGCACAATGCAAGCTTTTTTTGCAGTTTTTTACTGCTGCCGCTCCCGGCTGTGCCTTGCGCCATACAGGAAATAAATCAGGATACCTGCAATACTCCAAATCCAGAAACGCTCCCAGGTCATGCTGGAAAGGTTATACATGATATAAGCACAGCTCAGAATCGACAATACGCCCATAACATAAATTGCCGGGCAGCGGAAAGGACGCTTGGCGTCTGGATACTTACGACGCATGACCATAACGCCTACCGAAGACACGATAAAGGCAAACAAAGTGCCTACGCTGCACATTTCCGCCACCACATTGATGGGCGTAAAACCGCTGACCAGCGCCACGGCAAAACCAACTACCAGCGTAATGCGGTGCGGCGTGGCATATTTGCTGTGAATCTTGCAGACGGACTGCGGTATCAGTCCGTCACGGCTCATGGCAAAAAAAGCACGGGTCTGGGCATACATCATGACCAGCAACACAGTGGTCAGGCCGGCAATAGCACCTGTCCCCACCATGGCAGAACCAAAGCGATAGCCAAGCTCACGCAGGACAAAGGCCACAGGCTCTGCATTATCCAGCTGCGTATAAGGCACATTACCTGTCATCACGGCCGTCACCGCGATGTACAGCAGGGTGCAGATAAGCAGTGAGCCAATGATACCCGTAGGCATATCATGTGCAGGGTTCTTGGTTTCCTCAGCAGCTGTTGCGATGGAATCCACACCCAGATAAGCAAAGAAGATGACCGCCGCACCTGCTGACACCCCGGCAAAGCCGAAGGGCATAAAAGGCTCCCAGTTGGCAGGATTTACCGATGGGCCTGCCAGCAGCAAAAAGATGAAAATAGCCAGTAGCTTTACAACTACCAGAGCCTTATTGACCGTAACGCTTTCCTTGACGCCGCGCACCAGCAAAAAGGTTAAAAACAGGGTAATGCAGACAGCCGGCAGGTTGACCACGCCACCGTCAGCAGGTACCATGGTCCATTCCACCGGCAGGTAAATACCGGCAGATTTCAGCAGGCCGACCACATAAGCCGACCAGCCCCCGGCTACAGCGCTGGCGCCGACAGAATACTCCAGCACAAGATTCCAGCCCACCAGCCATGCCCAGAATTCGCCCACTGATGTATAGGCATAAGCATAGGCACTGCCAGCTACCGGAATCATGGACGCCAGTTCGGCATAAGCCATGCTGACAAAACCGCAGGTGATACTGGCCAGCAAAAATGACAGCATCAAAGCCGGGCCGGCGTATTTAGCAGCCGCCACACCGGTCAGTACAAAAATTCCTGTACCAACGATAACACCAATTCCCAGCAGCGTCACATCAAACGCGCCCAAAGCCCGTTTGAGATGTGAACGTGAGGCATCGTCCTGATACTCAGCGATGCTCTTTGTACGAAAAATTCCCAAATAAATTCACCCCTTGATGTTTTTTTAATATCAACGTACTAGATTATAGCACATCTCCCCCGATTCTAAAAGCTGTCTGCTTGTAACTATGCAAATACGCGGTCTAGTTACACCGCATAGAGAAATTTCCTAAAATAAAAAGGATATTCAGCTCCATTGTCGAAATAAAGCAATAAAAATCAGGGGATTTCTTTTTTGCCGTAAGTAAATGGGATTATACGGGAGTGTGATTTACAAATGATTAAAAACATGACCATCTATGTCATCCTTAAACTTGAATATGGCAAGGGCCAGGAAAATGTGTTCTCCAGTATCCTCAATGTTTCTTCCAGCAAGAGTACCGCTGAGACCTTCAAGGAGCACTATGAGGAAGAATACGCTGACGAAATCCAAAATGAACATGATGGCCGTTTCGTCTCCATCCACATGCACAAAGCCTTAGTGCAGCTGGATGACGAAATCATCGCCCCGGATATGTTCATCCGCTTTATCGGCGACAAGAACGTCCGCGATAAGTTTTAACCCCTCTTAACAAACACAAGGAGCTGTGAAATTGTGAAATTCACAGCTCCTTTTTTATGCGGTTGCTTCTCTTTTCGCGCTCTACCCGGCGGTCATGGAGTTCGGCGCATTTTTCCACGATGAGGCGTACTACCCATGAGGGCGGTCTGGAGGCTTCCTTGTGAAACCACATTTCCACGGTACGGCTGGGCGCTCCCAATAGCTTTTCACAGTCTCGTGGAGTGATGCCCCACAGCTCGCGCATCAGTTTCATCGGTTCATCGGCGCAGGCTATGCGGTCGAGTTCAGCGGCTTTTTTCAGTTCCTCCACATCCACATTGAAGCCTGTTTTGCGTTGAAACCAATTTGGTATATCTTCACGGGTAACCTTAGGCATAGTCCGCCTCCTCATGCTTTATTTTTGGCAGGCTGGCAGCAGCGCCGCGGTTTTGTCGATAATGATATCAGCCAGCTGGCGCTTGCTCATCAAGGGATAAGCTTCGCTTTGCCCGTCACGGAAAAAGAGCTGCACCCGGTTATTGTCCACCGCAAAGCCTGCATCCTTAGCGGAAACATCATTGGCCACGATGAAGTCCAAATTCTTTTTGGCCAGTTTCTTTCTCGCATATTCCTCCACATTGCAGGTTTCTGCGGCAAAGCCCACCAACACCTGCTGCTGCTTCTTTTGACCCAATTCCAGCAAAATGTCGGGATTGCGGACTAAATGCAGTACCAGTTCATCATCGCTCTTTTTTATTTTTTCCGCCGCCACAGCTTGCGGACGGTAATCAGCCACGGCTGCGGACATGATGACCACGTCAGCAGCCGCGTATTCGGCCAAAACTGCCTCGCGCATCTGCCTTGCGCTTTCCACGCGCAGGGTGCGGATATTTTTATGAGCCGGGTCAGCTATGTTTGTAGGGCCGGCTATCAATGTCACCTGCGCACCACGGACGGCAGCCGCTTCGGCAATGGCAAAGCCCATCTTGCCCGTAGAGTGGTTGCCCAGATAGCGCACGGGATCCAATGGCTCAATCGTACCACCGGCAGTTACGATAATTTTTCTGCCTGCCAAAGTCTGCTCCCGATTCATAAAGTCACAGACGTAATCGACGATAACAGACGGCTCGGACAGGCGTCCCCTGCCCTCTATGCCGCAGGCCAGATGCCCCACAG
>JAGAYB010000169.1 GCA_017940705.1 Selenomonas sp.
ACGGCTTACCGAGGAAAATTTTATCGAACGTCTGGGAGCAGGAAGAAGTACCAGCTATGTCTGTAAACAGAATACTAAGGAGTAGCTAAATTTGAGGTGATTGCATTGAACAAGAAATTATCCCCACGTCAGGCTGTGGTGGATATTTCCATCTGTGCTGCCTGCGGCAGCTGCATGGATATTTGTCCCTTTGGGGCGATTGCGGTGTATCGGGGAAGTTATGCCAGGGTGAACGCGGAAATCTGCCGGGGCTGCGGCAAGTGTGCCCAGACCTGTCCGGCAACGGCCATAAGTTTGGAGGCAAGGAGCTAATGAAGCATTGGTATAATTATCTGTGGCTTTGGTCGCTTTTGTATTTCAGTCTGGGCTTTTTCAATATCATATTTGCCTGGCTGGGGGTGATAAGTTTTTTGCTCCCACTGGTTTTTGCTATCGGTTACGGCAACAAGCTCTTTTGCAACCGCTACTGCGACAGGGGGCAGACGCTCAGGGCACTGGGGCTGCTGGGCTTGTCGCGCAACAGGGAAATGCCCGGCTGGATGAAGGGGAAAATCTTTCGCTATGTCTTTATGGCGATTTTTTTCGGTATGTTCGGCGTGGTGCTGTATAAGACATGGCTGGTGTACAGCGGCGCAGGCTCCCTTACGGCGGCAGTAAGCCTCTTTATGACCTTTCATATTCCTTGGGACTGGTCTTATGTCGGCCTTTCTGACTGGCCGGCGCAGTTTGCCTTCGGCCTTTACGGATTTTTTTGGACATCGGAAATCATTGCGCTGGCGCTGCTGGTTCTCTACAAGCCCCGTTCATGGTGCGTATGTTGTCCAATGGGAACCTTGACACAGCTTATCTGTAAAAGTAAGGCCGGAGAATAAAAAATAAATAGGAAATTTGCCTTGCTTTGTAGAATAGACAAAGCAAGGTGTTTTTATTTACTGAAAGGAAGTCTTGCAATGAGAAAAAATTTTATGAACACATTGGCAGGCCACTGCTTATGGCTTTTAGCTCTGGCAGTAATGACCCTGCCGGCGCTGGGGGAGGCGTCTATTTCCATTGAGGATGAACGCGCAACGGCTGCTTATTGGACAAATCGCACTGTTGATGGCGACAAGCTGCTGCTCACGGGCAAGGAAATTGCAGCCACTAATAAAGCCATGAGGGAAAAGAGCGCCAGTCTGGTGGATTTGGCAGCATTTAATATCAATGTGCCTGACGACAAATTAAAGGAAATGATATTGGCCGGCCAGCAGGATTTTCGTGGTGAAATGACGCCGGGCGAGGTGTATGATGCGCAGGGGCAGGCTATCACGCTGGACAGTTACAGACAGGCACAAGCCAACTGTAATCTGGGCGTTTTGACGGGGACGGTCAAGGGGCGTTATGCGCTGACCACGGAGCGGACGAATATGCGTCTGCTGCCGACACCGCAGAATTATTATGACGATGCTTCTTTCCTTCATTACGATAATCTGCAGGGTACGGCTCTTGACCCGGCAGAACCCCTTATCGTCCTGCATACGAGTGCCGATGGCGCGTTTGCTTTTTGCCAGAGCCGTCATTATACCGGCTGGGTAAGTCTGGGGTCTATGGCTATCACCGACAGAAAACATTGGCAGCGCTATGTGAATCCCAAGGATTTTCTCGTAGTGACCGCCAATAAAAAAGTGGTGGCCGTGGGCGGTGCATGGAAAGTTCTCTTCCAGATGGGCAGCGTCATTCCGCTGGCAAATGATAAGCCGCAGGCTGATAACACATGGCTGGCGTATGTTCCGGTGGAAGTAAACGGCGTTTTAACCGAGGCCAAAGTAAAAATCACCAATGATGATACCGTACACAAGGGTTTCTTGCCCTGCACCAAAAACAACTTCATTCGTCAGAGTTTGAAATTTTTGGGCGATGTCTATGGCTGGGGCGGCATGGAAGACAGCGTTGATTGTTCTTCCTATGTAGAGGCTGTTTATCGCAGTATGGGGCTCGAAATCCCCCGGGATGCTGACCAGCAGGAATTGGCAATGCCGCAGTCACTCAGTTTTGCCGGACTTTCCACGTCACAGCGTTGGGCAAAAATGCAGGATGTGCCGGCAGGGGCGCTCATCTTCAAGCCCGGCCATGTCATGATGTACTTAGGCCATGATGACAATGGTAATCCGCTGGTAATCCACTCAGCCAGCAGCTATTTCACCTTTGCTAATGGTGAACGGCAGAAACATTACATAAGAAAAGTCCTTGTATCTGATTTGCACTATCAGAATGGCAAAGCCGTAGAAACCATAGATGGTATTACGAGTGTTGGCTTCTGTGCCAGATAAATATAGACATGGCAGGATTTTAGTTTATTTTGTTGAAATTGATAAAGATAATATAAATATATGGCGTATGTTATTAAGGAGGTCTCTATGAACACTAAACGTTTTTGGGGCAGGCTTATTCTGCCTTTGTTGATGTTGGGGCTTTTGCTGGTGAATTTCATCACACCGGTCAGAGCCGAATCCCGCAATGTAAATCCGTTGGATTCATCGGGGTTTGTAGTCCTTTCCGACGTGGTGCCGGATATCATTCAGGAAATCCGCTACTATTCCACTTACAACTTTGTTGGTGAACGGATTACAGGGTATTACGAACCCTGCGCTTTGATGACCAAAGAAGCCGCTTTAGCTTTAAAGGAGGTTTCTGATGAATTAAAGGCCAAGGGATATCGGTTGAAGGTTTATGATGCCTACCGTCCACAGATGGCCGTTGACCACTTTGTCAGATGGGCGGAGAAGCTGAACGACAAACGCATGAAGCCCTATTTTTATCCGCAGGTGGAAAAGAACCGCCTGTTTGCCGAGGGGTATATTGATGCCAAATCCGGCCATAGCCGTGGCAGCACAATTGATTTGACCCTCTTTGATATGTCCACTGGCAAGGAATTGGACATGGGCGGCACCTTTGATTACTTTGGAGAGCTTTCCCATCCTGATTACAAGGGAAATTTGACGCAGCAGCAGATTCAAAACCGCATGATTCTGCGGGAGGCTATGACCCGTCATGGCTTTAAGCCTCTGCCGGAGGAATGGTGGCATTTTACCCTGAGAAATGAGCCCTATCCTGATACCTACTTTAACTTTCCGGTGGAAAAACTGCCGCAGTCCAATCTGGCGGTGCAGGCTTCCCCGAAATGGGTGCAGAATCTGCCGGCTGCCAAGACGGCAAAACAGCTGTTTGTAGTCGGTGCGGCAGGAGAGACCACGGCCTGGATTTCCCTGCATGAAAAAAATGCTCAGGGTCAGTGGCAGCAGATTATGAGCACGCCGGGCTTTATCGGCAAAAATGGTTTGGGCAAAGAAAAGGAAGGGGACAGCAAGACCCCTGTGGGAACATTCCATTTTACCGCAGCTTTCGGCATTGCAGCTGACCCGGGCTGTGCTATTCCTTACAAGCAGGTGGATGAAAACATCTACTGGTCAGGTGATGTCCGTCCCGGCATGAAGTATAATGAAATGGTAGATATCCGCCAGTACCCATCCCTGAACAAAAAGGACAGCGAGCACATTGTTGATTATAATCCGCAGTACATTTACTGCCTGAATATCAGCTACAATGAACAGGGAACTCCCGGTAAAGGTTCGGCGATTTTCCTCCATTGCCTGGGGGATAAAAAGCCCTATACCGGCGGCTGTGTAGCTATTCCCGAAGCAAAAATGCGTTTCGTCCTCCAGCATGTGAAGGCCGACTGCGCTGTGGTCATTGATTCCTTGGAGAAAATGGGCGGCAGCTTTTAATAAACTTTGGCAATAAAAAAATCCGTGCCTTTATGGTACGGATTTTTTTTATGTCATAAATTATTCGCTGAGTATGGGAGTGTCAGCTTCCTTTTCTTCAGCAAGCTCCCCCTTGCGGGTCAGATAACTTTCCGTTTCAGCCACAACTACGCCGGAGAGGGCAATCAGGGCAATGAGGTTCGGAATGGCCATCAGGCCGTTGACAATGTCAGCCAGAATCCAGATGGCTTCGAGTTTCAGGAAACCGCCACTGGCAATCAGGGCGATGAAGATGAGACGGTAAGGCATGACGCCCTTGGTGCCGAAGAGGTAAATGCAGGCGCGTTCGCCGTAGTAGTTCCAGCCAAGAATCGTGGTGAAGGCAAAGAGCACCAGAGCCACGGTGAGCAGCATGCTGCCGATATTGCCGTAAGTGGAAGCAAAGGCGGCACTGGTCATGGCAGCACCGGCGGCATCACCCTGCCATACGCCCGTGAGGACGAGAGCAAGTCCCGTCATGGTGCAGATGATGATGGTGTCGATAAAAGTG
>JAGAYB010000170.1 GCA_017940705.1 Selenomonas sp.
ACAAACGCCACCGCCTATGTCGCCATCTGCTTTGTTGTCGTCAGTCGGCATAGCCACCGCTATGCCTCCCTCCTCCGCCGCGCATATGACGACATATTCGGCGTCGTTTTTATATCAAAAATCATCGTGTCAGTGCACTAGTGACCTTGATAGAATATTATTGGGGAAGAGTGATTATATGAGAGAGATTATTAGTTAATAAAAATATAGATTTTTAGAAATATTATCCTGCTGTCTTAGAAAATCCTCAAACTGTACAAATAATTCTTCGTCCTGCTGTCAACTATCAATAGTTCAGCAGGAATTTTTTTTAGGTGGGTATATATGGTATTTTCACTCTTACCCAGATATTTTTGTAAGTCTTTCATGCTCAGGCCGTAGGGGGAAAAGGTGGTTCCCTGTAGCAGCAGATTACAAAGGCTGATTGTGGTTTTGCCGGGGAGGGGGAGCTTTGATAATTGGGGCAGGCTGTTTTCATAGGCGGCAAGTTTTTCCTGCAAGGTTTTTGTGGTATTTTGCAGGGCTTCCATGGTAAATTCCAGCATACCTATGATGAATGGCGTCAGGTCACCGCGATTATAATCTGCATCAGTTATGGTAAAGAGCTTATAGTATTTGCTACGCTGATTTTTAATTAAGACAGACAGGTTGATGGCAATTGCAGGATGCAGCTTTTGTGTGAGATAATAAGCTGTGATAAAGCGTGACAAGCGGCCATTGCCATCATAGAATGGATGGATATAGCCAAAGAGGTAATGAAAGATAGCAATGCGAATAAAGATGGGGATTGATTCATCATGGAGAATGGTCAGGGCGCTGTCCATACAGCTGATAATTTTGCTTTCTGGATACAAGCCGCGGTGAACTGTTTTTTGTGATGCCGAGACAATATCTACGCTGTCTCGGCGAAAAATATTCCCATCGGGCAGATTGTGGGGATTTTCTCTTTTTATTTCATCGGCAATAAAAGCATCAAAGAGACAGCGTATATCCTGACTTGATGTCAGACAGAGTTTTTGGCCTGCAATGATATTTTCGTACTGGTTGACAAGACTGCCCAGCCGCAGGTTATGACGCTCGTCAGCAGGGTGGTTCATGGCATCAACAATTTCTTTACGTGTGCTGCGCACACCTTCAATGTCGTTGGTGGATTTTATTTCCTCAATCAGGCTGGTGTGAAGATACAGGGGCATGGCAGCAGCAGGCAAGCTGCTGACAGTTTGGATGAATTGCCGGAAATTGTCCATGATTTTGTCTTGCAGCAGGGCAATTTCTTCTGTATAGCAGAAAAAAGCAGGATGCTGTTGCTGCCGTCCGTATTGACTAATGCTTATCGGCAGGTGGCGCGCGGCGCTGCTGTTAAAGCGCTGGTGATATTCCTTATCCCAAACGGATGGTGTTTTGTAGTATATATGGTAAAGGGATTCGTAGGGCATAAATCATACCTCGTGTTATAAATTGTGATGTTTTAGAAGAAAGACCTCAAAAATAGAGAAAATTGAGGTCTTAATCATATTATATAGCAATACCTGAGACTTGGCAAACAAGTCCTTTTTCTTGTTTTCGCTTGCTTATTACCCCTGTTTAGGTATAAAATATACATAAGTGGGTAATTGACCCAACGGAATTAAATCGGCAATGTAGGATGATAATTATGAAGAAGAATAATCGCATTCCCCTGAGCCCTTGTTTACGACGTTTTCGTTTTTACTTTGATTTACTGCGCAAGACTACCAATGACTATTTGTTTTTCACGGATTTGCAGGAAAACATGGTCATGATATCGCCCAATCTGGTGCAGGATTTTGAACTGCCCGGTGAAATTTTATTTGACCTTGATAAATATTGGCTGCCGCTAATCCATCCTGAGGAACGGGCGGATTATCAGGCATCCATGGACAAGGTGTTTTCTTCGCAGAATTCCTATGACCATAACCTTGAGTATCGTGTCAGGACGCGTAAGGGGGAGTATGTGTGGATTCGCTGCCGCGGTCGTGTGGGGCTGGACCGGGATGGCAAGCCGTACATATTTGCAGGAACTATGTCACGGATGGCACAGCGTAATAAAGCTGATGAAGTGACAGGACTGCTCAATAAATATCAGTTTGAACATGCCGTCAAGCTGGCGTTGGCCCAGTATCGCGAGACAAATGAAGGCGGTGCGATACTGGTATTTGGTTTGGATAATTTTAAAATCGTCAATGAGACGTACAACCGTCTGACCGGCGATTTGGTGCTGAAGCGTGTGGCTAATATCATTGACAATGTGCTGCCGCCGGCGTTGACGCTGTTTAAACTGGACGGGGACGAGTTTGCCTTTATCTATCCCGGCGCTACGGAAAAAGAAGTAGCCGAGATTTTTGCCAGTGTGCAAAGCGCCCTGTCAAGACCGCAGGATTTGGAAGGCCATCAGTATTTCTGCACGGCTTCCTGTGGCACGGTCTTTTATCCCGAGGCCGGCAAGGATTATCTGGTGCTGCACAAACACGCGGAAGCAGCCATGGATATTGCCAAGCGTGAAGGCAAGAACCGCAATGTTATATTCAGCAAGGAACAGTATAATCGCTGGGTGCGTTCTATTTCCATGCGTGACAGCATTTGGGAAAGTGTTGAGAACGGCTGTCTGGGCTTCAGCCTCTTTTTCCAGCCGCAGGTCAGCGCAGAAGACCAGCGTCTTATCGGGGCTGAGGCTTTGTTGCGCTGGAAGAACCCCAAGGGCCGCATGGTAGCGCCGATGGAGTTTATCCCCATTTTGGAGGAAACAAAGCTGATTATTCCTGTAGGCAAGTGGATTGTGGAGGAGGCCATCAAGACCTGCAAGAAATGGCGCAGGGTGGTGCCGGATTTCCGTGTGAGCATCAATCTTAGTTACGAGCAGATAAAGGATTTGTCCCTGCAAAAGTGTGTGGAAGAGTGTCTGGAACGCTATGACATGCCGGCTGACTGCATTGTACTGGAGCTGACAGAGAG
>JAGAYB010000171.1 GCA_017940705.1 Selenomonas sp.
AAAGTGGCTAATCGCATTGCAGTATTTGAAACGAACAAAGGTACCTTTGAAATTGAACTCTTTGAGGATAAGACGCCGATTACGACGAAGAATTTTATCGACCTGACGGAAAAAGGTTTTTACAACGGCGTGATTTTTCATCGCGTGATTGACGGCTTTATGATTCAGGGCGGCGACCCGGAAGGCACGGGTATGGGCGGCCCGGGCTACACCATCGAGGATGAATTTTTATCTGACCTGCGCTTTGACGGCGAAGGGATTCTGGCCATGGCCAATACGGGTATGCCCCACACCGGCGGCAGCCAGTTCTTCATCACGCTGGACAAGACCCCATGGCTCAACGGCAAGCATACCATCTTCGGCAAGGTGATTAAGGGCATGGATGTTGTCCGCACCATCGGCCACAGCGAAACGGATTTTTCCGACCGTCCGCTGGAAAAAGTCGTGATGGAAAAAGTAACGATTAAAGATGCTGAGTAATGAAGAAAACTACACTTATATTTTAGAGTGCAGTGACGGCAGTTTTTATACCGGCTGGACAAATGACCTCGTAAAGCGGGTCAGGACGCACAATGCAGGCCGGGGCGGCAAATACACCCGTTCCCGGCTGCCTGTGCGTCTTGTCTATTTTGAGACTTTTGCGGATAAACGCGAGGCTCAGAGCCGGGAGTGGCATATAAAAAGGCTCACCCATGAGCAGAAGCAGGCGTTAATCGCTGGTAACGGAGGTTTGGAGAGTAGTGGATTTAAGCATAGTTGAGCTGCTGAAGGTAGTAGTTCTCGGTATTGTGGAAGGCCTGACCGAATGGCTGCCGGTATCCAGTACCGGGCACATGATTTTAGTGGATGATTTCATCAGGCTGGATGTCAGCAAGGATTTCATGGATATGTTCCTGGTGGTTATCCAGCTCGGGGCAATTCTCGCTGTGGTGGCGCTGAACTTTGAAAAGCTCAATCCCTGGTCAGGCTGGAAGACCCGTCAGGAAAAGCGCGATACCGTGAGCCTGTGGCTGAAGGTACTGGTGGCCTGCATTCCGGCAGCGGTAATCGGTCTGGCCTTCAATAAGTACATGGAAGAGCATTTTATGACGGCTCCCGTGGTGGCGGCAACGCTTATTTTCTACGGCCTGCTCTTTATCTGGATTGAAAACTACAACAAGCACCGCCGTCCCCGGATTAACGACCTTGCCAGACTGGACTACCGCACGGCCTTCATCATCGGCCTGTTTCAGGTGCTGTCACTGGTGCCGGGCACGAGCCGTTCCGGCGCGACGATTATCGGCGGTATTCTCTTTGGGGCCAGCCGTGTCGTGGCGGCAGAGTTCACCTTCTTTTTGGCTATTCCGGTAATGTTTGGCGCCAGCCTGCTGAAAATGGTGAAATTCGGCCTGCATTACACCGGGGCGCAAATCATCATTATGGTAGTGGGGATGGTGACGGCCTTTATCGTTTCCATCATTTCCATCAAATTCCTGCTGAGCTATATCAAGACCAATGACTTCAAGGCCTTTGGCTGGTATCGTATCGCTCTGGGGCTGGTGGTTCTGGCTTATCTGTTCCTCATCGGCGACCCCACGGCCAATGGTAACTAATTTAGGATAAGAGGCTGCTCCTTGAGGGGCGGCTCTTTTTTTAGGAGGATATCATCATGAAAATAATTGCAGGGCTGGGCAATCCCGGCAGTGAGTATGCCGCCACCAAGCATAATGTAGGCTTTATGCTGGTGGATGCCCTGGCGGATAAGCTGGGCATAGACAGCTGGCAGGATAAGTTTGAGGCCCGGATAGCGCAGGGCTTTTTGGGCACGGAAAAAATCATTCTGGTAAAGCCCATGACCTATATGAATGAAAGCGGCAGGGCTGTTGGCCCCTTGCTCAGTTATTACAAGCTGGCGCCGGAAGATTTAATCGTTGTCCATGACGATATGGATATCCCTGCCGGTACGGTGCGCATTCGCAAGAAGGGCAGTGCCGGAGGGCATAACGGCATAAAGTCCGTACTGGCGCACGTGGGGGATGAGCATTTTGCCCGGGTGCGGATTGGCATTGGCCGTCCGCTGCCGGGCTGGACGGTAATCAATCATGTGCTGGCGCCTTTTACGGCTGAAGACAAGCCGAAGATAAAGGAGGCCATTGAGTATCTTTTGCCTGCCGTGGAGTGCATTGTGCAAGAAGATGTGGATATGGCCATGAATAAATTTAATCCCAAGAAACAGAAGAAAAAGAAGGCCGCTGTGGCAGCTGTGGAAGGTCAGGAAGGAGGGACAGAAAATGCCGCAAACTGAAATGATTACGGCAGTCTATGCCGATGAGGACGGCAATATCTTAGATGCCCCGGGCATGCAGGGGATGGGCCGCACGGGCCGTGATAATATCCTCTTAAAGCCCGAGGACTTGATTCCCCTGCCGGAAAGCGCGGATTTGATGCTGCTGCCCGACCATCTGGCGGTGGGGCAGGCCGGTGACGGCGAAGTCATGCCCATCAGCGGTCTGGCCGTAGCGGCCATTTTGCCTGCCGGTTATACCCGTCTTTATATGCCGGCCTATGAACGGGCAGAAGAGGCGCAGCGTCTGCCCCTTTACGGCTACACCGCCGTGGTGGTCTATAAGGACGAGCTGTATTGTGCGGCGGTCTATACTGATGAAAATGATAAATGGGACCCGGTGCATTACAACACCAAGGAGCTTAAAAATCTCGTCAAGCGCACGAAAAAAGACCTGCCGGGCAACCGTATTGTCGAGCAGGTGGCAGGCTGTTCGCTGAAATGGCATTGCTGCACGGCACAGAATCTTTTCTACCGCCGTTGGGAGTGCGGGATTCCCACATCCCCGGTTTGCAATGCCAACTGTTTTGGCTGTATTTCCCTGCAGCCAGCTGAATGCTGTCCTTCCCCCCAGCAGCGCATTGATTTCCGTCCGACGCCGGAGGAGATTGCCGAGGTAGGTGTGTACCATCTGCAGGTCGCGCCCGATGGCATCATCAGTTTTGGTCAGGGCTGTGAAGGTGAGCCGTCACTGGCCGCCGATAATATCGCGGCAGGAATCAGGCTAATCCGCCAGCAGACCGGCAAGGGCCAGATTAACATGAATTCCAACGTGGGCTGGACGGAGGGCGTGAAGAAAATCGTAGATGCCGGACTTGATTCCCTGCGTGTTTCCATCATCAGCGCCCGGGAGGAAGGTTATG
>JAGAYB010000172.1 GCA_017940705.1 Selenomonas sp.
AAGAAAAAAAGACGATTTTCAGACCGTCTGGTGTCTTGCGCTCAAAATTCCTATATTTTGCTCTAAAAATAAGATATTCTCAACTGGAAAAAGCCAAGGGGCTGTGCATAAGTGATTTTTCACTCATGCAACAGCCCCTTTTTTTCTTTATTTGTCGAATATAATCCAAAAATGAACAAAATTTTAATGTGGGGGGATAATCGGTTATGGCAGATGGCAGCAAAATTTTTAGCAGGGCGGCACTGGATAAACTGCGCTCGCCTGACAGGCTGGATATGCTTTTGCCCATAACAACGCCCATCGGCTGGATGTCGCTGGTAGCGGTGGGATTGCTGCTCATTTCCGTAATTTTGTGGTCAATTTTTGGTTCGTTCACCGTGCGGGCCGATGGCAAGGGAATGATTCTGGATTCCGGCGGTGTGACTACCGTTACGCATGTGGCCGGGGGAAAAATTGCCCATGTTTATGTGCGTAAGGGGGCGACTATCAGTAAAGGGGATTTGATTGCCGAGCTGGAACAGCCACAGCAGTCTGCCGATACCAATATGGCCCAGTATGGTCCCCAACTGGCGTCCAGTATGAAAGATACGGCGGACAGGGTTTATCAGTATAAGGCCAAACTCTATAAGCAGGGGGTATCCCGGGATGTCATCAGTGATTACGATGGGATTGTCGAGGATGTGATGATACGCAAGGGCAGTGTCATTAGCAGTGGTACACCGCTTTGTTCCGTACGCCTGACGAAAAAGCGCAATGACCTGACCGGCGTAATGTACGTTCCCGTGGACAAGGGCAAGCGTATTGAACCGGGGCAGACAATACAGCTGGTTCCCAATGGGGTGGATGTGCAGGAGTCCGGCAGTCTTATCGGTGTGGTGCGGACGGTGTCGAATTACCCGGTGCCGCTGCAGTCCATACAGGAAAAGGTCAGTAATCCGGAACTGGCCAAGTGGCTCTTGTCCGGTGGTCAGGGCGCTGTAGTGGAGATAACTTTTGTGCTGGTGAAGGATGAAAACAATCCGTCCGGCTATCTGTGGACTTCCTTTGTGGGTGAGCACAAGCCCGTTACAGCCGGCAGCTTTTGTACAGGTTCAGTGATTATTGAGCGGCGGCCGCCCATTGAAAAGGTGTTCTATAAAATCAGCCAGTGGCTGCGTAACAGGTGAGTCAGATGGTGAGGGATTTTTTACGGAAGGTATTTAATAAGTCCGGGGCGCGGGTAAAGGTGCCGACTGTCCTGCAGATGGAGGCAACGGAATGTGGGGCGGCATCTCTGGCCATGGTGCTGGCTCATTACGGTCTGTGGGTTCCCTTGGAAAAACTTCGGGCCGAGTGCGGTGTGAACAGGGACGGCAGTAAGGCCAGCAATGTGATGAGGGCAGCCATGGGCCGGGGCTGTGAAGTACACGGCTACCGCTGGGAGGCAGAAAGCCTCCGGGAGGAACAGGATTATCCCCTGATTATCCATTGGGAGTTTAATCATTTCCTTGTGCTGGAAGGAATTGTGGGGGATACGGTTTACCTCAATGACCCGGCCATGGGGCGGCGTACGGTGCCGTGGTCGGAGTTTGTTACCTCGTATACGGGCATTGCCCTGACTGTCAGACCGTCAGCCAAGTTTAAACCGGCAGGCCATCGCTACAATGTCTTTAAAGCCGTGGCCGTCAAGCTCTGGAAGGATAAGTGGGGCATGACTTTTCTTATCCTGCTGGGGCTGTTCATGATTGTGCCGGGACTGGCCTCGCCGGTATTCAGTCAGGTCTTTTTGGACGATATTCTCACGGGCAAGCACCGGGACTGGATGCCTAATCTCTGTGTAGCCATGACGTTGTCCTTTATCGTATCAGCGGTGCTGACCTGGCTCCGGGCAGTGCTGCTCACACGTTGGCAGCGTAAACTGACACTGGCGGATTCATCCAGTTTCTTTTGGCATTTGCTGCGCCTGCCCATGCATTTTTTCCATCAGCGCTATGCCGCAGAGGTGGCCGGGCGCATTTCGATGAATGAGTCCGTGGCCGGCGTCTTGTCCGGCAGTGCGGCGACGGCAGTGCTCGATGCCTTTGTGGCGTTGTTTTTCCTCTTATTGCTCCTGCAGTATAACGTCCTGCTGACGGCTATCGGCATCGCGTTTATGGTGGTAAATATTGCCGTGATGATGCTGACCAGACGTCACTTGACGGATTTAGCCATGCGGATTCAGCAGGATGCCGGCAAGGAATACGGTACAGCGATAAATGGTCTGTCCATGATTGACAGCCTCAAGGCCAACGGCAACGAGGGTGATTTCTTTATGAAATGGGCCGGTTACCGGGCCAAGGTGCTGCGCGGCACGCAGGAAACCCAGCTGTGGTCGCTGTCGGTGACCACTTTGCCCACGCTGCTGTCCGGGCTCAACGGGGCGCTTATCATGACCTTCGGCGGCTTTTCCATTATGGACGGGGCCATGACTGCCGGTATGTTTGTGGCCTTTCAGCATTTGATGGGCAGCTTTCAGGCACCGGTGGGTAAACTGACGGGCCTCTATAGCAGCCTGCAGACTACGGAAATGCAGATGCAGCGCCTCAATGATGTGCGCTGTTATGAGGTGGATTCCCTTAATTATCCGCCGGAAAATGCGCCGGTGGCGGCCAAAATTCAGGGCCGCCTGTCAGGAGAACTGGAGTTAAAGGCGGTCAGCTTTGGCTATAGTCCGCTGGAACCGCCCCTGTTGCAGGACTTTAACATGCATTTAAAGCCGGGGCACTGGACAGCGATTGTCGGCGCCTCGGGCAGCGGTAAATCCACGGTGGCCAAGGTTATTACCGGCCTGTACGAGGAATGGGGCGGTCAGGTGCTGCTCGACGGCACGCCCCGGCGGCAGGTGCCGCACAGTGTAATTGTGACTTCGCTGGCAGCTGTGGATCAGGACGTTTTCCAGATTACCGGTACGGTTGGGGAAAACATTGCCCTGTTTGACCGTTCCCTGCGGCAAAGTGATATTGTCCGGGCGGCCAAGGACGCCTGTATCCACGAAGATATCCTGCAGCTCGAGGGCGGCTATGAGGCCATGGTTTCGGAAGGCGGCAACAACTTCAGCGGCGGCCAGCGGCAGCGGCTCGAAATTGCCCGGGCTTTGGCCGTGAATCCTTCCCTGCTGGTGCTGGACGAGGCCACCAGTGCCCTGGACCCCATTACGGAGGAGAAGGTACTGGAAAATATCCGTCACCGGGGGTGTGCCTGCGTTATTATTGCCCATCGGCTGTCCACCATTCGGGACGCAGATGAGATTATCGTCTTGGAACACGGCCGGATAGTGGAGCGCGGCCGTCATCGGGATATGATGGCACAGGATGGGCCTTACCGCCGTTTGATTGAGGAACATAGCAGCAAGTGATAGATAAGAGATTGTGGGTTGTGATGGTATGGAATTACAGGCAGGCCGGCGCTGGCAGCTGACAAGTGAAGATAGTTTTCTGGTGCTTACAGCCGGACAGGTGGAAGTTTATGCTGTTACCCGGGACGAACGCCATTACCGGCAGGCGTATTTGCTGAAAATTGAGGCCGGGCAGGCGATTTTTCCGTCAATGGACGAGTTTGGCGAAATGGATATCCTCATTTATGCTGTGACAGATAGCTCGCTGACGGAAAAAACTTTTGCCGGGACGGCGCCGCAGGAATTGCAGCCGCTTATGCAGGCCTGGTTTATGGCGCTCGGAAAAATCAGCTGGCTCAACCGGCTGGCGGCTCTGGGAGATGATATGCTCGTCCTGTGGTCACAGGGGGAAATGTTTCCGGCAGGGACAGCCAGCACGCAGGAATTGCTGACAGAATTCAAGCGGCATCAGCAGATTTTTACCATGCTGCAGGGCATGCGTTTTTTGTCAGCGGACAAGCGGCTGCGCCGGCGGCAGGAAATCATTGCCAGACAGAAAAACTGGCTGGTGAAAAATGCTATCAGCAACCTGCTGGGGGAGGACGAAATATACTACGAGGAAAGCAGCACTGAGCAGGGCGGCAAGGCAGTAGAAGAAAATATTTTTATTCTGAAACTCGTGATGAAAGCCTTGTCCATGCCGGAGGCGGATATAAGTTTATCTCCTGATATTGCCAAAAAGCTGGATTCCCTGTCCCTGCTGCGGCGGCTGGCGCAAAAGGCCAATGTGCAGCTGCGGCTCGTGCGGCTCGATGAGACTGGCTGGCATAAAAATGACACGGGCGTATTCATTGCCTACTATGGGGCGGACAAGGAGATTGCGGCGCTTATTCCGGAGCGGCCTGGTCTATATAAGCTGGTGACGAGAAAAAATCTCCAGGGGATACGTCTGACCGCAGAGCAGGCTGCCCAATTGGATAAAGACGCCTTTATCTGCTATGCAGGTTTTCCCCGGCGCAAGCTCAAAATCATGGATTTAATGCGCTTTATGTTTCAGCAGTGCTGGAAGGCGGACTATCGGACAATCCTCCTGGTAAGTTTCTTTGCCGGGCTTATTCCTTTGGTCAGCCCTGTTATTACGGAAAC
>JAGAYB010000173.1 GCA_017940705.1 Selenomonas sp.
AGTGGTATGTATCTGCGCAAGTACGTGCTATGCGTGTAAAAAGCGCAGATACATACCGCTGTGGGCTTGGTGTTATAACGAAACATATCTTGGAAAGCCGTTGGCGGCTTGTTCCTGAGCGATTTACGCGTTTAGCGTCTAATTGCGCAGGAATAAGCTGTCAACGGCTTTCGCTGCTTGATATATTGTAGTATAATAAGTAGGTATTGGTTTACAGATAATTTACATAGTCAAGTGTTATGATAGGAGCCGTGGGGATGCAGGTTAGGATTTTAGCCAGCGGCAGCAAAGGAAACGCTGTATTTGTGGAAATGGACGGCGTTAAGCTGTTGATTGATGCTGGCATCAGCGCCACGAAAATAAAAAAAGGTCTGGCCAGCTTTGGCGTAGAGGCCGCATCTTTGGATGGGATACTTATTACCCATGAACATCGTGACCATGTGGCTGGCTTGGTTACGCTTTCCAAATGGTATCATCTGCCCATTTATACCCGTCCCGGAACTATACAGAATATGAAGGAACGGGCGGCTGTTCCGGCGGAGTGCTTTTGTCCTATAGGGGAAAGTTTTTCCGTAGGGGGGCTGCGTGTGGAGACGTTTAACATTCCGCATGATGCGGCAGAGCCGGTGGGGTATCGCCTGTGGGGGCGAAAAAACGTGACCATTGCCACGGATTTAGGTTTTGTTACGTCCAGTGTGCAGGCTGCTTTGGAAGGTGCGGATGTGCTTATTTTGGAATCCAACCATGACCCCGAAGTTTTGAAGCAGGGCGCTTATCCCTGGCCGTTAAAACGGCGTATCCTCTCGAACCGTGGGCATCTTGCTAATTCTGACGCTGCCTGGGCGCTTATCCGTATGCAAAAGCCCCCGGAGAAAGTGTTTTTAGCGCATCTGTCAGAGGAAAACAATCGTCCCGAATTGGCGGAAACAACCGTGCAGAATATTTTGGAGGGACAGGGGCTCAATCTTGATTTGACAGTGGCCAGCCAGACTGAAATGGTGGGCTGTTACCTTATGTAAAATTGGAGGGATTTTTGTGAAGAAGAAAACTGCTCTTATTATGTGTGCAATGCTGGCATTGTCGGCAATATCCTTTTCGGGGTGTTCGGCAGGCACGGCCAATGAAAATTCGGCCGCCGCAGTCAGCAGTAAGTCTGTGCAGCAGACTGGCAGTGATATACAGTTATCCGATGCCCGCAATACGCCGGTGGTGCGTGCCGCCAAGGCAGTTGGCCCTGCTGTGGTAGGTATTACCAACAAGGCAGTAGCCCGTGACTGGTTCAATAATCCTGTGGAGACTCAGGGGGTAGGCTCCGGGGTCATATTTAGGGAGGACGGCTACATCGTCACCAACAATCATGTGGTCAGCGGTGCCAAGGAACTTATCGTGTCTATGCCGGACGGCCGCAGCCTGAAAGGCAAGCTGATTGGCGCAGATGCGTTGACGGATTTGGCGGTGGTGAAGGTTGAGGCCAAGGATTTGCCGACTGCGAAATTCGGTGATTCGGATAAAATCGTTGTCGGGGAACCGGCTATTGCCATCGGCAACCCTATGGGGCTGGAGTTTCAGGGCAGCGTCACCAGCGGTGTTATCAGCGCATTGAACAGAACGCTGGATATCAGCGATAAACTGGTAAAGCTCATTCAGACGGATGCTGCCATCAATCCGGGCAACTCCGGCGGTGCGCTGGTGAATGCTGATGGCGAGGTTATCGGCATCAACAGTGCCAAGGTGGCAGCTAACGGCGTGGAAGGCATGGGCTTTGCCATTCCCATCAATACGGTGCAGAATATCATCAACGAGATAATGGACAAAGGCTATGTGGCCCGGCCGTATCTCGGGGTGTCGGTCTTTGACCCCCAGACCGCCGGACGCTATGGCTACCAGCTCAACATTGACAAAGGTGTGTATATCTTCCAGCTTACGCTGAACGGCCCCTGCGGTAAAGCAGGTCTTCAGCGCGGTGATATCATCCTCAAGGTCAATGATGAGGAAGTCAACAGTGTAGCTGACCTGCGCGCCAAGGTGGCATCTTACAAGGTGGGTGACACGGTCAAGGTCACTTATGACCGCAACGGTGCAAGCCGCAATGCAGATGTGGTATTGGAAGAAATGCCGCAGGATAACCGCTGATGAAGATAACTGTTGTCTGTGCAGGCAAAATCAAGGAAAAATATCTGACGGCCGGTATTGCTGAATTTATGAAGCGGCTAAAGCCCTTTGCACAGGTGGAAATCCGGGAGGTGCATGAAGAGAAGATGCCGGATGCACCATCGCCTGCGGAAAAGGAGCAGGTGCTGATTAAAGAGGGAGAAAAGCTGCTGAAGCTGGTGCCGGAGGGCAGCTACCTCTTCGTGCTGGACGTTTTTGGCCGGGAAAAATCCTCGGAAGAACTGGCGGCAGCTATTTATAAGCTGGGGCTTAACGGCCGCAGCAGCATTACCTTCCTGATTGGCGGAGCTTTTGGCCTGTCCCCGGAAGTACGCAAGGCAGCCGATGAACTGCTGAGCTTTTCACG
>JAGAYB010000174.1 GCA_017940705.1 Selenomonas sp.
CTTGCACCACCGGCATTTTCTCCAGCTGTTTAATCATCTGCTCAATGAGATTTTCATCGCCATGTACAACAACCGTGATGCGGGAATACCCTTCTTTCTCCGTCACGCCAACAGCGAGACTGTCGATATTGAACTCGCGCCTGGAAAACATACTTACAACACGGACCAGCACACCAGTCTGATTTTCCACAAACACAGACAAGACATGTTTCATCCTGCAATCCCCCTCTGGAATCGTACATCATACACAAACATAATAACACGTTTGTGTACCGTAATTCAATATGTAACGTTGTAAATATGTATACATTATTGCGCGAATAAAGTTTTTTGTCAATACAATTATGTAACATTCAATGATAATATCTCACCTTTTATAAATATTATTCCACCTTAAACGTACACAATCCTAAGCTGCGCGTCCAAAGATGATACATCTGTATACTTCCCAAGGTCAAAAAGATTTTCTTGTTACTTTTTTTTAAAAATTATATTTTCTTCTCTTTTGAACTAAAACTTTGCTAAACGGCAGGAATTAAGCGTACAAGAGAGAATATAGATATACAGTTGAAAAATTGCATTGTAAACAAAGGATAAAAGGGATACTGTAAAAGATTCGAGAGGTGTTAATTATGTTAAGTATTTTCGATGGCGGCCGCAGAGCTGAAGCTGCGCCCCAGACGCCGTCCCCCGTTGCCCCGGCTGCGGTGAATCTCACCGATATCAAAACAGCCTATCTAAGCAAGAACGAGCTTACAGCGCTGCGTTTAAAGGAACTGGCGGATGTAGCTGAGGGCTGTGCCTTCATCATCGGCTTTCTGTCGCCGGATTTGGATGTTCCTGAAATTGCCCGTCAGATTAAGCAGGAAATCCCCAGCAGCACCAAACTGACCCTGATGACCACTTCCGGAGAACTGTGCCGTCCGCAGGGCAGCGCCACTCTTTACTGTGACGCCGCTGAACATCGCGGAAAAATCCTGTTGCAGGCCTTTTCCAAACGCATGATTGAAAATATTTACACAATGCACATCCCCCTGCCGGATGCTGACTTGCGCAGCGGTTCCGTAGAAATGTCTGTTAATGACCGCGTAGAAGCCATCCGCCGTGAGGTCGAAAGACACACACCGCCATTCCGTCTAAGCATTGGTCATTGCTTTGCCATGGTCTACATAGATGGTGTATCAAACTGTGAAACCTTCGTATCTCAGGCTCTGTTTGCTTCCGGCAAATTCCCCATTCCCTTCATCGGCGGCAGTTCCGCCGGCAACCTTGACTTTGCCCATACATATATCTATGATGATGGACAATGCCTCGAAAATCATGCCGTTATTTCCATCTTCCGTCTTAAGAAGGACTATCGCTACGGCATCTTTAAATCTCAGGCTGTGGAGCGCACGGGGACTGATTTTACCATCGGCTCAGCCAACAGCGCCCTGCGCTATGTAGAAAGTGTCGAAGGCCCCGAGGGAGAAATACCATTTCTGGATGCCTTGAAAGATTATTTCCATGTGCAAAGCGTAGCTGAGGTACAGGAAAAAATGCAGGGCTATACCTTCGCCACGGATATCAATGGCGAAGACTTTATCCGTACACCTTCCGGCTATGATGAGGACAATTACCGGGTCAACTTCTTCTGCGATGTGGTCACCGGTGAAAAACTCTACCTGTTAAAGCGTATTTCCCTTTCCCAGACCCTCAGCCGTGATTTGAAAACCTATGCAGCGAACAAGCCGCAGCCGGTCGGCGGCATATTAAACGACTGTATCCTGCGGCGGCTGGGATATCCCGATGAAATCAAGCATGTTGACCAGTTCAAAGATATTCCTGTAGCCGGTTTCTCCAGCTTCGGTGAAATCGCCGGCCTGCATGTAAATGAAACCATCACAGCTATCTTCTTCTATCATGTCCCCTCAGGAGCAAGTTTCTCTGATGCGTATGTCGATAATTTTGCCCAGATTTACGCCAATTGCAACGCGTTCTTCTTCAACCGCATTATTGACAGACAGAAACATACAGAAACCCTGAAGGATAATCTCATCGGCATGTTCCAGGATTATCAGGCAAAAATGCCGGATATCATCAAAACAATCATGCGCATGTCCACTGATGTCGACCAGATTCAAGCCGCGATTAAGCAGCTTTCCGGCGGTATTGATGAACAAAACAAGCTCTTCAATCAGCTGACCAACCGCAATCGGGAAATCACACCTAAACTGGATATGCTTTCCCAGAGCACTCAGAAAATAAACGATGTAATGAAGCTGATTAACGAAATTGCCGCCCAGACCAATCTCCTGTCCCTCAATGCTGCCATTGAAGCTGCACGGGCAGGCGAAGCAGGCCGGGGATTCTCCGTCGTGGCTCAGGAAGTCCGCAAGCTGGCTGAAAATACTCAGACCAATGTCCACGTTTCCGATGACGCTATCAGCTCCCTGATTCACGATGTCAACGAAATCAACAAAATCCTCATCGACAACAAGGACTTTGAGCAGCAAATCAACGAGTTTGATGAAAACTTTGACAAGCAGATGCGTGCCCTGCACAAAAACCTCGATGAAGGTATCTCCCATATTCAGAAATCAACCAAGTCCATCAAAGCACTGGATGCCATCAATGAGCGCACCAGTGAGGAAATGGAAAAACTCACCACCATCATTCACAACATCGAAATGGGTATTTAAAAACAAACAAACTAAATCCCCCCCGGCAACTGCCGGGGGGATTGTTTTATGTCTTTTAGAATTTGAATTTCTGCAGGGAGTTTTGCAGGCTCTGGGCCAGTTCTGCCAAAGCCGTGCTGGCATCAGCAATTTCCGAGGCCGATGCGGACTGCTCTTCGGACGCTGCCGAAACGCTTTCCATTTCTGTAGCCACCAAGCCGCCCTTTTGCATAATGCCGCCGGACTTAGTCTTGATATTCTGGGTATCCTGCTCAACAGCACGGAGTTCCGTGGTCATTACCTCAGCCTGATGAGCTACCCCCGTAGCGGCATCGTAAATGCTCTTAAAGGTATCCCTGAGCTGTTCTACCGAGGCGGTACCCTCTTTTACTGCGGCACTGCCTTTCTGCATGGAAGCCACCGCATCTGCCGTTTCCGACTGAATACCACTGATAAGGCCAGTAATCTGCTGGGCAGCATCCTGTGAGGCCTCTGCCAGTTTTCTTACCTCGTCAGCTACTACGGCAAAGCCACGGCCATGTTCACCGGCTCTGGCAGCCTCGATAGCGGCATTCAAGGCCAGCAGATTGGTCTGCTCGGCAATGGACGAAATAGTTTCCACAATCTGACCGATTTCCTGGGAGCTCTGCCCCAGCTTGTCAACGGTTTCTGCGGAGCTGTTTACTATCTGGGCTACACTGTTAATCTGATTTACAGCCAGCTGCACAGCCTCATTACCTTCCACTGCTGCCGTGTTGCTGGTCCTGGCATGTTCAGAAACCATATCTGCCGTCCGGCTCAGTTTCTCAATCGAGTTCACAGCATTTTCGATGGAATCCATCGCATCTGCTACATCCTGCTGCTGCTCAGCTACAGCACCGGCAGCATTGGTTACGGACTGGGCTACCTGCTCAGATGCCTGTGCCGACTGATGCGAGCTGGCGGTCAGCTCCTCAGACGACGCTGCCAGCTGTTCTGCGGTCGTACTGGTAGTCTTCATAAGGGCATTGAGTGTCGTCCTTACAGCATAGACTTTATCGGCCATTTCACCGAATTCATCACCACGAACAATGGAACGCGGATGTTCGCTAAAATCACCACTGCGCAGCCGTTCCAGGGAACGCATCATAGCCTTTACGGGGTCCGTTACTTCCTTGGTAATCCACAAAGCTACGCCTACCATGATAATCAGGCCTACCAGCAGCTGAATAATCATATTACGGACGGTAGCTTCCGTATCAGCGTCATTTTCGGCATTGAGCGACTCAGCGCGGGTATTTTCCAGTTCTGCCAGTTTATTGATATGCGGGCCGATATTATCCAGAAGTTTGGAACCTTCTTTGTTATACAAAGCCCTGCCGGCCTCGTTATCGCCTTTTTTACACAACGCTACGATATCCGTAAAATTCTTTTTTGCCTTTTCCCAGCCAGCTTTATAGGTATCCAGTTCCTGTTTCATTTCCGGCGTTTTGCCCGGTGTCTTTTCATACTGGCTGATACCATCTTCGACGAATTTAACGCCGTCCTGGAATTTTTTCTCCAGGTTCTGCATACGGTTGGGGTCATCCTGTACCGTCGTCATGATAATCATCATGGCCTGCGAATAACGCGTACCGTACCGCATGTCACTCAGATATCCCAAGGATTTTACTGACTGGCTGTACATAACCTCCATGTCTACCTGAGCCTTCTTAATGGCCGAATAGCCAGAATAGCCGATTATCAGCATGCCGATTACGGCGACGACTGACAGAATCAGCAATTTGTAGGCCACTCGCAAGTTTTTTACAAATCCCATTTCTCCCTCTCTCTCCTTTATAAAAAAATATAATCCATAAAGCTATTACACTTTATGGATTATATTCGTGAGAGACCGTATTTCTCCTGCTATCAGTCGTTATTATTTAATTATTTTTCGTCCAAAAGGTCCACGAGTTCATCGTAGTCTTTTTTCAACTGATAATACTCCTCGGCAATTTGCAAAGCTGTAAGTACTGCAATTTTGCGGTCATCAAAACTTCGCACGGCACGGGACATGATTTTCATTTTTTTATCCACAGCAGCAGCAATCATTTTGATATGCCGCGGGTCATCGGTTTTGAGAGGATAACTGTTGCCATAGATTTCTACTACAACCCGTTCAGAGGACTGTATATTCTTGTCTGTCATCTTTCATCACCCTTACGCACGCAGCTTGGCAGCAAAATGTTTTTCCACAGCTTTAAGTATGTTATTAAAGGCTGCATCTGCCTCTTCATCCGTCAGCGTCTTGTCCTTGGACTGGAACTGCAAGTTGAAGGCCAGGCTCTTCTTGCCTTCCTCCACATGTTCGCCGGTGTACACATCAAAGAGCGTTACGCCCTTAAAGAACTTGCCGCCATTTTTGGCAATAACCTGTTCAATAGCGCCGGCCTCAGCGTCCTTATCCACCACGATAGCCAAATCACGAGCCGTAGCCGGGAATTTCGGCAGGCTGTCAAAATGGAAGTTCTTGGCCGTGTATTTCATCAGCACTTCCACATCAATTTCAAAGAGGTAAACCTTCTGCTTGATGCCAAAGTTTGCGGCGGCCTGCGGATGAAGCTCGCCAATGACAGCGATAACTTCCCGGCCCTTCTTAAAGAGAGCAGTTTTCCCCGGATGCAGGGCAAAATGTTCGCCGGCCTCTACTGTGTACTTGGAAATGGACAGCGCTGCCAGCAGTTCTTCCACCAGCCCCTTCATATCGTAAAAGTCAATCATCTCATTTCCCTGATTCCAGCCCACAACATTACGGCGTCCGGTCATGAGTCCCACGAGTTTTACAACTTCTTCCGGCTGCTCGGTTACCGGCAGCTGTTTCGGGAAGAACACCGGCGCCACATCAAAGAGACGCAAATCCATGTTCTTACGTGAGAAATTGCGGACGGCATTTTCCATAATGCTGGTTAAGAGGCTCGTGCGCACCAGCGGATAATCATCCGTCAGCGGATTCATGATGGGCACGGCACGGCGCAGTTCACTGTCAGCCGGTACCAGCAGCTTATCCATTAGGTCGGTATTGGTAAAGCTGAAGGAAAGTTCCTCCGTCATGCCCAGAGATACCATAATCTCCTTGATTCTGTCGATAAAGTCCTGACGAGGGCTCTGTTTGCCCTGCATCACTGCGCCCCAGGGCAGGGTCGGGGCGATATTGTCAAAGCCGTAAATACGGGAGATTTCCTCGGACAAATCTTCCATGCAGGTGCAGTCATTGCGCCATGAAGGAACTTTGGCCACAAAGCCGTCGCCTTCCGTCCGCAC
>JAGAYB010000175.1 GCA_017940705.1 Selenomonas sp.
CTGCACAATCCCATTCCTGACGCGCTTGTAGTAAACAGCAATATTTTGCTGGTGGAGGGCAACTGGCTGCTGCTCAATGAACCGCAGTGGCGTGACTTGCATGAACTGGCTGATTACACACTCAGTATAAAAGTGGCACCGGAACTCCTAAAAGACCGCCTTATTCAGCGCAAAATACAGGGCGGCCTGTCCGAAAAAGACGCTGTAAATTTCTACGAAACCAGCGACCGCCTAAATGTAGAACGTATATTAAACAACCAAGTCCCAGCCGATGAACAATGGCAAATGTTCGCGGACGGAGACTTCATAAAATGCTGATAATTTGAAACCGCACACGGCAGCAGGCTGTGTGCGGTTTTTGTCGAATATAAAAAAGGGGAGGGCTGAAAGATGGAAAGTTTAACGCCTACAGAGTTGAAATCTATATTGTATTCCAAACGTGCTAATATATATTATTTGGAAAAATGCCGAGTAATGCAGAAGGATGGTCGTGTCTTATATCTGACGGAAGGAAAGAAGGCAAAACAGTATTGGAATATCCCTATAGCCAACACAACTGTGATTTTATTGGGGACGGGAACGTCCATTACGCAGGCAGCAATGCGTATGCTGGCTGGTGCAGGTGTATTGGTAGGATTCTGTGGCGGTGGGGGAACACCGCTGTTTTCAGGAACGGAGATTGAATGGTTAAGTCCGCAAAGTGAATATCGGCCGACGCAGTACGTACAAGGCTGGGTGTCATTTTGGTTTGATGAAAATAAGCGTTTGCATGTAGCGAAGAATTTTCAAAGACAACGCTGTGATTTTTTGGAAAAGGTGTGGGGAAAAGACAGAGACTTACAAAGCGCAGGCTTTTATGCAGATGATGCTGAAATTGAGCGGGCTTTGCAAGGTTTTCGTCAAGGAATCGAGTGTGCTGATAACGTTGCGGAACTTTTAGCAGCAGAGGCGAATTTTGCTAAACAGTTGTATAAGTATTCAGCAATGCGTACAGATTATGGAGATTTTTCACGTGATGTTGACGCTGTGGATACGGCAAATATATTTTTAAACCATGGCAATTATCTGGCATACGGTATGGCTGCATCTGTTCTGTGGGTATTGGGTATACCGCATGGCTTTGCTGTTATGCACGGCAAAACACGGCGCGGTGCGTTGGTATTTGATGTGGCCGATTTAATCAAAGATGCGATTGTGCTGCCCGGAGCGTTCTTTTGCGCGATGAATGATTATCGGGAGCAGGAATTTCGCGAGTATTGCCTGCAAAAATTTACGGAACACAAGGTACTGGACTTCATGTATGATATAGTGAAAAAACAAAGCTTGCAGTGGCAGAAGGGAGTCGGTTCCGATGATGGTGATATTTACCAGTCAGAGTGATAAAAACGCCCTGAAAACCACGCGTTGGATTTTGGATGCTTTTGCCAACCGTATTGGAACGGATACCTGGCAGACGATTATTACCGAAGATGGCCTGCAGATGGTGAAAACTCTGCTGCGCCGTCATGCGACCAAGAGTATGTCCGTTTCCTGCCGTTGGATAAGGTCACGCACCCACAGTCAGCTATTATGGATTGTTGGCGATAAAAGTCGCTTTAATGAAGAAGGTATTGTGCCTGTGAACAGTACACAGAAAGATTTGGCGCATAGCGAATGGGAAAACGATTGGGCACATCTGCCTGCCATCAAGGCTTTAGCGGCAATGGCCGGACTATTGCACGATTGGGGGAAGGCGAATAAGTCCTTCCAGAAATTGTTGAAGAAGAAAAAGGACAAGGACGGGAAAAAGACCAGTGACGAAGTCTATCGTCATGAATGGCTGAGCTGTAAATTGCTGGAAGGCTTGGTCTATCAGACAGATACGCAGAAGGATAACGCTTGGCTGGAACTTTTGCATACCGGAAAAATCCCGGAGAAAAAACTGGCGGAATATCTTAAAGAAAATGCAGATAAAGAATTAGCCGTTATGCCTCCGGCTGCCAGTATGCTGTGCTGGCTGATACTTTCTCACCATCGTTTGCCGGCTTTGGATGAAAACCGCAGAAATAATTATAGCGAAACAGAAATGCCGGACTTTTCGGCGCTGCTGGCAAATTTCCAAGCGGATTGGGGATATAAAAAAGAGGGCAAGGATGAAGTTAAACTTGTTTCTGGCCTGCTAAAATCTGCCCCGTGGAAAAAGCAGTTGAAAAAATGGTCGGGCAGGCTGCTGGAGGTATATAGTGACTTGCAGGAGTTGTGGCAGCAACGGAATATCCGTCCACTGCTGCTGTATGCCAGAGTCAGCCTGATGCTCGGCGATTATATGGTATCGGCAGATAAAGCCGACCCATCATGGCCACAGGATTGCACGTTATATGCCAACACCGATAAAAATGAGTTGAAACAGCGTTTGGATGAGCATTTGGTGCGTGTGGGCAGACAGGCGGCAAAAGCAGCACGTTGCCTGCCGCGCTTCGCGGAAGGCATGGAAAGAATAGAAGATGTGCCAGCCTTGCAGAAAAAAAGCCGGTTAAAGAATTTTTATTGGCAGGACAAGGTTACAGCTAAGATACAGGCTTACCGCAAGGAACATAGCGAAATCGCACATGAAGGCTGGTTTGTCATCAATATGGCCGGTACAGGTTGTGGCAAGACCTTTGCAAATGCGAAAATCATGAGAGCATTGTCCAGGGATGGAAAATCCCTGCGTTACAGTCTGTTGTTGGGCTTGCGTACCTTGACTCTGCAAACCGGTAAAGAATATCGCTCACGCGTGAAACTGGACAGCAGCGAAATGGCTGTGCTGGTGGGTTCCGCAGTCGTTAAGGATTTGTATGAGGATGAGGTCTGTTTAGAGGATACGGGCGATACAGCCTGTATGAATGAATTGCTGTCGGGCACGGTGCAGGCTAAATTTTCTGCGGAAGATGAAATGCTGGATGTATTGTTTGACCCGGCAGAAAAAATGACGGATGAAAAACGGCAGCTGCTCTATGCGCCTGTTCTGGTGGCCACGATTGACCACTTAATGCCCAGCGTGGAGACCGTGCGCGGCGGCCGTCATATATTGCCGTTTCTGCGCCTTATGGCTGCTGATGTGGTCATTGATGAAATAGATGATTTTGCCGGAAAAGATTTGGTGGCTATCGCGCGGCTGGTACATCTGGCGGGCTTGTTGGGAAGAAATATTGTGCTGTCATCTGCAACCATACCGCCGGACTTAGCGGAAGGGCTGTTTTCGGCCTATTGGCGCGGACGGCAGGAGTATGCGCAGTTTTTTGGCTATAAGAACAACATCAATTGCGTTTGGTGTGATGAATTTCAGCCGCAGGTGCAGACGATAGGTACGATGGAGCAGGACGGTGCTCTGCTTGCCTACCGTCAGGGACATAAGGAGTTTTCCCTGCGTCACTTAGAAAAATTGAAATCACAGCCAATCAAGCGGCGCGGCTGGATTGTTGATTGTGAAAAAATCCTGCAGCTGCCGCAGGAAGAACGAAAAGAAGCCTATTTTCAAGCTATGCAGCAGGCCATTGTGCGCTTGCATAATCAGTACGCCGTGAAGGATAAACGAACAGGAAAACGTGTGTCTTTCGGACTGGTGAGAGTCGCAAATATTCTTCCCTGCGTTCAAGCCGCAAAGTATATGTTGAAATCGGAGTGGCCGGAGAAAATCGCTCCCCGGCTGCTGGTTTATCACAGTCGGCAGACAGCACTGTTACGCAGTCAGGAAGAAAAATATTTGGACAGAGTGTTAAAACGTAACGGACAAACAGGAACGGAAATTGATTTTCAAGATGCGCTTGTGCGTCGGCATATTGAAGGGACAGAAGCGCAGGATATTATTTTTATACTGGTGGCAACACCGGTTGAAGAACTGGGACGCGACCATGACTTTGATTGGGCGGTAGTGGAACCATCATCTTACCGCTCGCTTATTCAGCTGGCCGGACGTATTCGCCGCCATCGTGGTGAGCCTGCGGCGGCAGAATTGGGCAATATTGCGGTCATGCAATATAATATCAAGGCTTTGCAGGAGATAAATGGCCCTGTATTTTGCCGCCCCGGCTTTGAGACGCAGGAAAAATACAGGCTGCGTACCCATGATATGAAGGAATTGGTCAATACGGCTGAATTGGCAGCGGTCATAGATGCTTCGCCACGCACGGTGCGCCCCGAAAAATTGCAGGCACGCAGCAATCTGGTTCATTTGGAACATAAGGTGTTAAGCGATTTCCGTGACCTGTCAAATTGCGGAGCGGCTTTCCTGCATGGCTGGCAGGAAGAATATTGGTGGCTTACGGCCTTGCCACAGCAGTTGAATAAGTTCCGTGAAGGGCAACAGGATATCGAATTATGCCTAAGAGAAGAAGAGGGAAATTTTGCTTTTTATGAAAAAAGCAGCCATACGGGACATTGGATAAAATGTGAAGATTGTTATCATATCAAGCAGGATGAAGCGGAAGACAATGCACGCTTTTGGCTGAAACGGGATTATAAAGAAGCTTGGAATGCTTATAAGGGAACACGCGAAGAATGGGGGAAAATGGATAAAGTGGGATTACTGCATTTGCCTGCCAGAGATGAAGAATGGCGATACTCAGACCAATTTGGGATGTATGAGGAAAAAGAGGAATTTGACCAGTAGCACAGAATATAAAGAACAGATAGGGGGAGTTCTACCCCAAATTTTAATGTTGCTTGCAGAGCCTTATAAAATAAGGGGCGAGAAAAGGAGGCTAAATTTGAGTAAAACAGTCAAAAATAGCCGGAAGCCTTTATCTCGCAGGAAGTATGGATAATTTTTTGCAGTGTTCCGCCGAATAGGCGGCTTAGAAAATCTGTATAAGTGTTCGGCGGGCGTTATACCGGTGTTCCGCCGAATAGGCGGCTTAGAAAATATAGCCCCTGCCCCACATAGGGGGGCAGGGGTGTTCCGCCGAATAGGCGGCTTAGAAAAGATAGTCGCACTGCTAACCAAGTAACACGCTGTGTTCCGCCGAATAGGCGGCTTAGAAATATGAACCGACCACGGACGAAAAGATTGCGGCGTGTTCCGCCGAATAGGCGGCTTAGAAATTTTAGCACCATCTCCTGCGTTATCTGGTCATGTGTTCCGCCGAATAGGCGGCTTAGAAAATAATGCTCTGCTATCCTTCAGGCATTGGAGCGTGTTCCGCCGAATAGGCGGCTTAGAAAACGGGGGCCTAGCGCGGAGCCGTCACCTGTTTGTGTTCCGCCGAATAGGCGGCTTAGAAAGTGCCAGTTCCATCACTTCGGCGGTGGTGTTCGTGTTCCGCCGAATAGGCGGCTTAGAAAAGCGCCTCCAGCTCGGTGTGAAATAGCTTTGAGTGTTCCGCCGAATAGGCGGCTTAGAAAATAGATGTGATATGTTTTGCCCTTGTCAGCTTGTGTTCCGCCGAATAGGCGGCTTAGAAAATATATCAAAGATGTAGTCAATTCCGGGATGAGTGTTCCGCCGAATAGGCGGCTTAGAAAACAATACGCTGCAGACTGCGCTGTGTAAGATGGTGTTCCGCCGAATAGGCGGCTTAGAAACAATACTTGCCCAGAAGCGCGTCTTTGCCCTCGTGTACCGCCGAATAGGCGGCTTAGAAAGAATAGCCAAAAGCGCCCGTAATGTTTGGTAGGTGTACCGCTGAATAGGCGGCTTAGAAATACTTTGCCCTGCGAATTGAAGGGCGCAGCATGTGTACCGCCGAATAGGCGGCTTAGAAATATGTATCCTTATTATGTGTTACGGGGGATATGTTTCACGTTGATAGGCATTATACGTTTTAGCATCATGGGATATGTTCTGCGAACCCAGTGATAAAAAGGTTATTATGCTTAAATGAAAAGAAGGGACTTATAAAGTGGATGATCAGAGTAAATTTAAGTGTGGATGCTGTGGGCAATATACAATTGAAGAAGAAGGAACAATGGAATCTTGCCCCGTGTGCGGATGGATGCAAGACCCATATCAGGAGGAGTATAAAGATAAAACGGGTGGGGCTAACCTTATGTCCCTCAATGAAGCACGTAAGGCTTACAAAGAGGGGCGACCAATCGAATAAATAACTGGGAAATGTGATTGGTATTATCACCAACAGGAGTGAATATGTTTGTAAATTAGGACATATTCGAGAACGTTGCAATGTTATAACAGGAGGACTTAAAGCGTGGAGGAAAGGCATAAATGCCCAGTTTGTGGTAAATATATGTTTGAATATCGTAACTGTATGGACATTTGTGATGTATGCGACTGGTGTGACGATGCTATACAAGAAGATTCGCCCGATTACGCGGGTGGTGCAAATCGTATGTCACTTAACGAAGCTCGTAAGGCGTACAGAGAGGGAAGGCAGGTAAGGTAGCATGAAAATAGCCTACAACTTAACATTGAAGTTGCCACATGCCAGCTATTTTTGTATAGTGAAGAAGTGTTCCTCCGAATAGGAGGCTTAGAAAGCTGTATCCTTTTTTCTAGGAGTGGAGTATGCTATGATGGATTGGTTGCTTTTCATCCGTAAGGCAGTAATTGATTGGAATTATGTCGATGATGATAGCTATCTGTTTGATATTCCTGCGATTAGCGATATAGATGAGATTGAGTTTCATGTCCCAATAACGCTGTTAGCAGGAGAAAATGGTATGGGGAAATCTACATTACTTGAAGCGATGGCTGTAGCGGCAGGTTTCAATCCTGAGGGAGGTACAAGAAATTACGCATTTTCAACATATAATTCCCATTCTGATTTGTGTAATGCTATGAAACTGGTCAAAAGTGGCAAAAAAAACAAATGGGGTTATTTTCTTCGTGCCGAGAGTTTCTATAATGTCGCAACTAAGGAAGATGAATATAGCAAAGGTCCTGGAGGTATACCAGAACATTTTCATGAAATGTCACATGGTGAAAGTTTCTTTAGAATTGCAGAAAGCCAATTCCGTGGAAATGGACTTTATTTTTTGGATGAGCCAGAAGCAGCGCTGTCTCCGCAACGACAGCTGGCCTTGCTAAGAAAAATTTGTATGTGTGTTAAGAATGGGGCACAATTCTTCATTGTAACTCACTCGCCTATATTGCTTGGAATACCTTATGCACAAATCCTTTCTTTCGATGAGGATGGGATTCATGTGACCGAATATGAAGATACAGACAGCTATCTAGTGACGTCGCTTTTCATCAATCGTCGAGAGTATATATTAAAGCAAATTTTAGAAGATGAGCAGTCATACAATTAGAAATCCAGATACAAAGTTACTAGCTTGCGAAAAGTGTTGCAACGGATTATGACAAGACAATCTGCCTAGAGTATTGGCAAAGCGTATCAAATCGTGCTAAGATAACATTGGTTGTTTCCGTCGTGCAGACGGCTTAGAAATCTATTATTTTATTGGATGATATTCCGCCGAGAAGGCGGCATTTTTTATTTAACCTCTATTATTTTATTGTATTGACTAGCGATGGAGACGGGAGTATAATACAAAACATAAAGGAAATTTACAGATAATCTTGAATAGTATAGTGAGTGAGGTGAAGGCGATGAGTATTTTGGGAGATTATGTACAGGCGGAGGCCGACAAGAAAGGCAGTCCACCGGGGCAATGGCTGGCTGAT
Organism: Selenomonas sp.; assembly: GCA_017940705.1. The sequence goes on from JAGAYB010000175.1 coordinate 7,604, forward strand.
GTTGCTAAAAATGCAAGCAAATGTCAGTTTGCTACACATATTGGGCGTTTTGTCAATCCTGATGTGACCGTGAACTGGCAGGCAAAAATAAGGGAAAAGCCGGATGAACCGTATGTGTCCACCGCAGCGGCAGAATGTCAGCCGGATATTTTTGTGGCGGCTAACTATTTGGCTACTGCCAGTTTGTTGCAGCTGGCATTAGAGGACGGCAGGACCTTTTATGAGCATTTGCAGGATGATGATGACCAACTGCGTCAGGAACTTAGTCATTGGCAGCTTAATTATGAACAGGTACGGGAGGATTTTCTGGCGATAAAATCCGATGAAGTGCCAACGGCAACGGATACGCGGCTAAAGCAGGTGTATTTTCCTGTAGGGAATGAAGATTATCACCTGTTGACGGTGTTGCCGCCATCCAGTCTGATGCAGGAGGTAAGAACACGCATTCGCAAGATGGAGACGGATGCGCGAGAGGCTTGTGATAAAAAATCGACAAAATACGGCAGTACGCATAGGCGTATCTATAATCTGACCCAGACGAAGTTTGGCGGTACGAAGCCTCAGAATATATCCTTCGGCAATAATCGCCAAGGAGGGCGCAGCTATATGCTGCCATCTATGCCACCACAGTTGTATAAAAGAGAGGTAATTCTGCCCAAGCGCGATTTTTTCAAAGAATCATTACGGCTGCGGAATTTTGCCAATCTGTTCCGGCAGCTGCATGGCCGTTATGCGGATACCCGGAACAATAAGGACATACGTCAGGCGGCCCGCCTTATAGAACGGCAGATTATGGAACTCACCTTGCAACAGGTCTATGCCTTGCGGCAGGAGGAACAAGGCTGGAGTGATAGCCGTAAATTGAGCAAGGCGCAAGCTGTTTGGCTGGATGATAAATATGCTGATATGCGTATTGAGGAAACAGATTGGCAGAAAGAATTGGCTGGCCAGTTCGCCAGTTGGATATTAGATACTTATCGGTTTGTGTTGAAAACAGACGGTGTAGATTTGGGGGATGACGAACTGGCGGCATTGAGAAAAGAAACGCAAGAACTTATTAAAGAGGATTTGCGGCAGCAATAGGGGGTGATGTGTGTGTCGGCAAAATATTTAGTCATTCCCCATTTGCATATTCAGAATGCAAATGCAGCCAGCAGTCCATATACCGTGGGTTTTCCGGCAATGACGGCATGGCTGGGGATGATTCATGCTCTGCAGCGTCGGCTGCAGAAAAATGAGGTACTGCGTAAGATAAGCCTGCCTCGTATGGGCATATCTTGTCATGCCTGTGATATGCAGATTTTTTCCGATAGGGACAACTATTATGGTTATTTGATTGGTACGGCGAATCCGCTGAAAAAAAGCAAAAAAACAGGAGAGTTTGAACGGCCGCCGTTTGTCGAA
>JAGAYB010000176.1 GCA_017940705.1 Selenomonas sp.
ACAGCCGTCTCGTTTGCGGCCTCACCAAAGCCGGTGTTGAAGTAAACCGCAAGATGCTGGCTGATTTGGCTGTTTCCGATGAGAAAGCCTTTGCTCAGCTCGTTGCTGTTGCTAAAGAAAACCTCTGATTAAGATGGTTTGCAAAGAAGCCTTCCCGTTATGGGAGGGCTTCTTTAACGTATAGACATGTGTTTAGAAGAGGTGATGGGGAAATGGAACATATAGACAGTCCTGCCAATAAGAAAGTAAAGCTGGCTATAGCCTTGAAACAGCGCAAGCAGCGTGATAAAAATGGCCTGTTTGTGGCAGAGGGCTTGCGGCTCTGTGAGATGGCTGCGGCAGGAGACTGGCAAATCAGCTATGGGCTGTTGACCCGTCAATTGACAAGTCAGGAACGGGGCAGAGCGTTGACAGCGCAGCTGGAAATGAAGGGCTGCCCCCTGTATGAGGTGCCGGAAAATGTCTTTGCCAAGGTATCTGGGACAGAGACACCCCAAGGGATTTTGCTGGTAATGGCGTCAAAAAATCTCCCCCTGCCGGAACGGGCAGAGGGAGATGCTCCTTTGTATGTGGTGATGGATGGGGTACAGGACCCCGGCAATGCCGGAACCATTATCCGCACGGCTGATGCCGTGGGAGCCAGCGGTGTTATTTTGCTTAAAGGTTCCGTGGACGTATTTTCTGACAAGGTGGTGCGTTCCACTATGGGCAGCCTTTTCCATGTGCCCCTGTATGCTGGCGTGGCACCGGAGGAACTGTTGAAATTCAGCGAAAACAGCGGTCTGCAGCTTGTGGCGACGGCTTTGGACGAAACGGCAACACCGCATTTTGAACGGGATTTTCGTCTGGGAACGGCTATTGTACTGGGCAATGAGGGCCATGGCGTGTCTGAGGCGGTATTGTCGGGGGCGCAAAAGACATATATCCCTATGTATGGTCAGGCCGAATCCCTGAATGTGGGGATGTCGGCGGCGATAGTTCTCTATGAGGCCCTGCGGCAGCGGCGGTTTTAAACCTGCCAATGGGCGTAAAAGCCCAAAATCCCCTGTTCAACGGATAGGCTTAAAGCTGACATGCCGGGCAGAAGTTCATTGCTGATGGCATTGGGAAAACTTTGCGTAAGTTCCGCGTTCTTTAATGGCCAGCGTACATTGTCGATGGTGACGCCGGTGCAGCGGCTGGTTAAGGGCAGCAGGGAAATTGCCAGAGGCCGCTGCGTGAACTGTAAAGAGATGTGCTCGCCGGCTTTTACAAAGCAAAGAAATTCCTGCTCGTCTATGAGAAGGCAGGGAACACTTTCGCTGGCGCAGGAAAACATAAGACTGTACAGGTGGTCAAAGCGGCCGCCAAAGGCACCGGTTATGAGGATAAGCGGTGCTTTTTTCATTTTGGACAGAGCCAGCTGCGTATCCGTTAAATCCTTGGCAGCAGGAAATTCGGCGACAGGGACGCCCAGACTTTTGCCCCAGTTCCATGTGCCGGGGGCAGCGCTGTCTCCGTCACCTAAAATATAATCGGGACGGAGCTGGTTTTGCCGGCAACAGTCAAGGCCGTGGTCGGCGGCAAAGATTTTTTCACAGAAGGGAAGCCCTTTCAGCCAGTCCGCTGCCGGGGGGCGTCCGCCGGTAAGCAGCAGCCAGGGGGCAGTATTATATTTTTCGCCGTGAAGTGACAGCTGGGGCAGATTTAGTCCCGGACTTGATATGTTCATAAACAATTACCTCTGATTTGTGATATAATTACAAGTATAGCATAACATGACAGATAATAAGGGGCAAATGAAGATTCAGAGAGGAGTGGAGAAGTGATGGTCAGTTTCACTTACTATGGGCATGCTTGTTTCTTGTTGGACGATGGGCAGTACAAGGTGCTGTGTGACCCTTTTTTGACGGGGAATCCGAAAGCCACGGTCAAAGTGGAAGATGTGGAAGCGGATTACATTTTGATAACGCATGCCCATGGCGACCACTTGGGCGATGCGCCGGAGATTGCAGCCAGAACTGGTGCCGCATTGGTGGGGATACCAGAGGTGCTCGGACTCTGCGATGAACGTGTACCGGGGCTTAAGCAGCACCCGATGAATCTCGGCGGTTCTTTGAACTTGCCCTTTGGCAAGGTGCGGATGACGCTGGCCCAGCACAGCAGCGGCGTGCCCGGCGGCATTGCCTGCGGTTATGTCATTTACATGGGTGATTTAAAGATTTATTTTGCCGGCGATACGGCGCTGTTTACAGATATGCAGTTAATCGGCAAAAAGGATGATTTGGATTATGCCATTTTGCCGGTGGGGGATAATTACACCATGGGGCTGGAGGATGCGGCGCTGGCGGCGCAGCTTCTAAATACGCGCCATGTCATTCCCGTGCATTACAATACATGGCCGATTATCAATCAGGATGTGCGTCACTATAAGGAGATTACAGAGGCTATGTCCCGGGCAGAGGTTCATATCGTGGAACCCGGGGCTACCCTTAAGCTGGAAGCATGACCAATAAGGAAAGACTAATCGTTATACTGGGGCCTACGGCGGTGGGGAAAACTGATTTGTCCATCGCGCTGGCCCAAAAATTACAGACGGAGATTATTTCAGGGGATTCCATGCTCTTTTATCGGGGCTTTGACATTGGTTCGGCCAAGCCCACGGCAGAGGAACGGCAGGGAATCTGCCATCATCTGATTGACAATCTGGAGCCTGAGGAGCGCTTTAATGTCACGGATTTTGTCAGGGAGGCCCGGCGGCTTATCCATGCGCTGAACTGTCAGGGGAAAATCCCTGTTATTGCCGGTGGTACAGGTCTGTATATCAAGGCCCTGCTGGAAGGCTATGCCTTTAACGAAACTTCTGACCACAGCGAATACCGGGCGCAGCTGACAGCGCTGGCTGAGGAAAAGGGACGGGAATATGTCCATGGACTGCTGAGAGAGACTGACCCGGAGGCAGCGGAACGCATTCATGCCCATAATTTGCGCCGGGTGATTCGCGCTTTGGAAGTCGCGCACTTTGGCGGTGAGCAGATTTCCCGGCAGAGGGAATACAATAGTGACAGCGCTTTTGATTTGTGCTACGATGTTTATGTCGTGGGGCTTAATCGTGAGCGTCAGGGTCTTTATGAACGGATAAATAAACGGGTGGAACTTATGTTTGCTGCCGGGCTGGAGAACGAGGTGCAGAACCTTTTGGCAGGCGGCGTGTCCCGTGATATGCAGGCCATGCAGGGCATCGGTTACAAGGAGACGGCGGCATATCTGGCCGGAGAAATGACCAGGGAAGAGGCGGTGGAGCTTATAAAGAAAAGCACGCGCCATTTTGCCAAGCGGCAGCTTACTTGGTATCGGAAAATGCCCTATATAAACTGGTACATGGCTGATGAAATGACAGCGGCGGAGCTGCTGCAAAATGTTTTGCAGGATGTGGCAGGATTTTTCCGCTGAAAGGTGAATATTTTAATAGTATCGCAAGACTATGGAGGGGTTCTTATGCCAACGAAAGTTATAAATCTGCAGGATACATTTCTCAATCAGGTACGCAAGGAAAATGTACCCGTAACCATTCATTTAGTCAATGGTTTTCAAATCAAAGGGAATGTAAAGGGCTTTGACAATTTTACGGTGGTTCTTGATGTACTGGGAAAGCAGCAGATGGTATATAAACACGCTATTTCCACCATTACGCCGGCTAAGGCTGTAAGGTTCAGTGACGACAAGGAAGATGCTTAAAAGAATGTGATAGAGCCTTCCCCTAAGGGGAGGGCTTTTTATTTCGCGGCAAGAAAAGGAGCTGTTTATGGGTTTGCGAGGTTTTGAAATAGTATCGGTCTGGCAGGGGCAGGGGATAAATCTTCCCCGGCGCAGGACTGCGGCCAGTGCCGGTTATGATATTGAGGCGGCAGCTGAAATGGTTATTAAGCAGGGGGAAATGGCGCTGGTGCCCACCGGTCTGAAAGCCTATATGCAGCCCGGGGAAGTGCTGACATTAAACATTCGTTCCAGCATGGCCGTGAAGCATGGCCTGCTCCTCAGCAACAGTGTGGGCATAATCGATGCGGATTATTATAACAATCCCGGCAATGAGGGGCATATTATGATAGCGCTGACCAATTTGGGCAAAGCAGATTTTACCATAAACAAGGGTGAACGCATTGCTCAGGGGATTTTTCTGACGTATCTCACGGCTGATAATGATACGGCCGGAGAGGGTGCCGCGCGGCAGGGCGGTTTTGGTTCTACGGGAACGGGTGTTTAATATGGAACAGGAAATGGATTTATTTGCCGCAGCAGCCGGTCAGGAACCATCCGCGGCTGGCCGGCGTTTTGCACCGCTGGCACAAAGAATGCGCCCAAGAAATTTTCAGGAGTTTATCGGCCAGCAGGAAGCCGTGGGGGGCGGACGCTTCCTGCGGCAGATGATTGAGAAAGACCAGATATCCTCGATGATTTTCTACGGTCCTCCCGGCACGGGGAAAACCACGCTGGCGCAGATGATAGCCGGGATGACCGGCAGTGAGTTCAGAAAGTTAAATGCCGTGGCGGCCGGCATTGCTGATATCCGGCAGATTGTCAAGGACGCTGATGAGGCGCGGAAGTTTTATCAAAAGCGCACGATTGTGTTTATCGACGAAATACACCGTTTCAATAAGAGCCAGCAGGATGTGCTGCTGCCCTATGTAGAGGACGGACGGCTGATTCTCATTGGGGCGACTACGGAAAATCCCTTCTTTGAGGTAAATCATGCGCTGCTGTCAAGGGTGCGGATTGTGCGTCTGTACCAGCTCACCGACGGGCAGCTGGTCAAGATTTTGCGGCAGGCTTTGACGGATAAGGAAAGGGGCCTTGGCAATCAGGATATTGCCATCAGTGATGAAGTCATGCTGGCTATGGCGCAGATGGCTGGCGGTGATGCCCGGATGGCGCTGAATATTCTGGAGGGTACAGCCAGTATGCTGCCTTTGACAGGCGGTGAGATTACGCTGGACATGGTGCAGGAAATCCTCGGCCAGCGTGTCCAGCGCTATGATAAAAAGGGCGACAATCACTATGATACGGTGTCAGCGTTTATCAAGAGTATGCGCGGCAGCGACCCCGATGCGGCGCTGCATTATCTGGCCAGAATGCTGGCCGCAGGCGAAGATGTGAAGTTCATCGCCCGGCGCATTGTGATTTGTGCCTCGGAGGATGTGGGCAATGCTGACCCCATGGCGCTGGTGGTGGCCATGAATGCGGCCAATGCCGTGCAGTTTGTGGGCATGCCTGAGGCGCAGATTACTTTGGGACAGGCGGTTACTTATATCGCCTCAGCCCCCAAGAGCAATGCTGCCTGCGAGGGCATCTTTGCCGCCATGCGCGATGTGAAGCATAAAAACTGCGGCGCTGTGCCCCTGCATTTGCGGGATGCTCATTACAAGGGTGCAGAAAAGCTGGGGCACGGCACGGACTACATTTATCCGCATGACTATCCGGGGCATTTTACCCGGCAGGCTTATCTGCCGCAGGAAATAAAAAATGCGCATTACTATCAGCCCAGTGAAAATGGTCAGGAAAAGCGTCTGGGAGAATATTTACATCGTTGCTGGCCGGAAAGGTTTTAAGGGGGATGGAAAAGATGAAGAGTGAAGAATTGGGTAAACAGCTTTATGCGGTATTAGGTGGAAATAAGAATATTATTTCGGCATATAACTGCATGACCAGACTGCGTGTGCAGCTACGGCAGAAGAATGATACACTGCTGAATAACATCAAGCAGGTGCCGGGGGTCATGGGCATCAATGACGCCGGTGAGGAACTGCAAATTATTCTAGGCCCGGGCACGGCAACGCAGGTGACCGCAGCGGTTAATGAATTGCTGGGCAGCAAGGCTGGCAAGCCGAAAATCGGTGACGGCAAGGAACTGCATCAACAGATTCGGGAGCGCAATGCCACGCCGGGCAAACTGCTGCTAAAAAAGATTGCCGGGATTTTTGTGCCCTTGATTCCGGGCTTTATCGCCTGCGGCCTCTTGACGGGGATACTGGGCGTAGCGGCTAAAATCTGGCCGGATATAACCACGTCGCCGCTCTGGCAGCTGCTGGCCGTGGCCGGCAATTCCGTATTCTGGGGCATGAATCTCTTTGTCGGCTATAATGCGGCCAAGGTCTTTGGCGGTACACCGATTTTGGGCGGTGCCCTGGCGGCCTTAATCAGCCATCCGGGACTGGCTAATGTTGTCTTTGATGGCAGCAAACTCGTTCCCGGACGGGGCGGTGTTATCGCGGTGGTGCTGGTGGCCTTTATAGGCGCATGGCTGGAAAAGCGTCTGCACCGCGTAATTCCCACGGTGCTGGACTTGTTTGTGACGCCCTTGCTGACGTTTTTGCTGGCCGGCGTGGCGGCGGTTTTTGTTCTGCAGCCCTTGGGGGGCGTGATTTCCGCAGCCATCGGCGCAGCGGCTACGGGCGCAGTAGGCTCAGGCGGTGCCCTGGTGGGCCTGGTGCTGGGCGGTATGTGGCTGCCCATGGTCATGATGGGAATTCATCAGGCAATGACGCCTATACATGCTGATTTGATTTCGCAGTACGGCGTGACGATTCTGCTGCCTATTCTGGCTATGGCCGGTGCCGGTCAGGTCGGTGCGGCAGCGGCTGTCTACATCAAGAGTAAAAATAAATTCTTAAAAAAGACAGTGGCCTCGGCTTTGCCCATCGGCATGATGGGCGTAGGGGAGCCTTTGATATATGGTGTCACCCTGCCTTTAGGCCGTCCCTTTGTCGGGGCGTGTATCGGCGGCGCTTTTGGCGGCGCTGTACAGGCACATTTTATGGTAGGCGCGTCCGCCATGGGCATTTCCGGTCTGCCGCTGGCAGGTACTACCAATAATATCCCAATTTATCTGCTGGGGGTACTGGTTGCTTATATTGTCGGCTTTATTGCCACATATTTGTTGGGCTTTGATGACCCGGAAGAAGAAAAGGAGTCGTAAATTTTCATGCTGGATTTGCAAAAGATAAGCACCGAACGGCGCAACCCCGCCAGCGCCCATATTGATGAACTGTCCACGCTGGACATGGTAAAAATCGTCAATGACGAGGATAAAAAGGTGGCGCTGGCCGTGGAAAAAATCCTGCCGGAAATCGCTAAGGCGGTGGACACTATTACGGACAGATTGTCTAAAGGCGGACGGCTGTTTTATCTGGGTGCCGGCACCTCCGGGCGGCTGGGGATTTTGGATGCTTCGGAGTGTCCGCCGACTTACGGCGTGGAGCCGGAACTGGTGCAGGGGGTTATCGCCGGAGGGGTGCCTGCCATCTTCAAAGCGCAGGAAGGCGCGGAGGATGACATTGACCTTGCCGCCAAAGATTTGGCAGAGCGCGGCTTTGGCGCAGATGATGTGCTGGTGGGGATAGCAGCCTCGGGACGTACACCTTATGTTATCGGCGGGCTGAAATATGCCCGAAAGCTCGGGGCGGCCACTATAGCTCTGGCCTGCTCAGCTAATGCCGCCATCGCTGAATTTGCCGATATTGCCCTTTTGCCGGTGACAGGTGCGGAGGTGGTGACAGGCTCAACGCGCATGAAGGCAGGGACGGCACAAAAGCTGGTGCTGAATATGCTGTCCACCGTCACTATGATTAAGCTGGGCAAGGTCTACGGCAATCTGATGGTAGATGTAAAGACTTCCAATAAAAAACTCGAAGAACGGGCGAAAAATATCGTCATGGAGGCCACGGGCTGCAGCCGGGAGGAAAGTATTGCCGCTTTGGAAAAAGCGCAAGGCAATGCCAAGCTGGCTGTTTACCTGCACCTTACAGGCGCGGATTTTGCAACGGGACAGCAGGAGCTGGCTGCGGCTGACGGCCATTTGGCCGTGGCGCTGAAACGAGGAGGCGTGGCCTGATGGAAAATGGCATATCCCTATACCCGGGACTGGATAATACCCTTGCTGAAAATTTGCAGCTGATTGATACAGCTGCCAGCTTCGGTATTCGCCGCATCTTTACCTCATTGCATATCCCCGAAACAGATGTAGCGGTGCTGAAAAAAGAATTGGCGGAAATATTGGCGGCGGCCAGACAGCACGGCATGGAGATAATCTCTGATGTTTCTCCCCGTACTTTGGAAATGCTGGACATGGCAGAATTTGACCTGTCAGCTTTTCAAAAGCTGGGCATTACCACCCTGCGGCTGGATTACGGTTATGAGCCTGAGCAGATTGCCAAGCTCAGCCACAATCAGCAGGGAGTACGTCTGCAGTTAAACGCCAGCACCGTTACGGAAAAAATACTGG
>JAGAYB010000001.1 GCA_017940705.1 Selenomonas sp.
GTAGACATGGGCAGCGCCTCAATATCATTCCAGCTAAGACCTGCCTCCGACAGCATTTTGTAAAGGAAATACTGCGCCGTGGTATTCTTCACATAGCCCACTTTCTTGCCGCGCAAATCCGCCACCGTCTTTATTTTGTCCTTCTGCTGGGCGCTGACGATAAGTTCCTGATTTAAGGTCGTGCCTTTTCTGATGGCAATAATCTTGAAATTGCCGCCATTATTGGCTAGTGAAGCAAAAATCGGCGGTATCTGACTGCCACAGCCGGCATCCAGCTGTCCGGCAGCGATGGATTCCAACACCAGGCCGCCGCTGCGCAGATTGTGAAATTCCACCTTGTAAGGCGTATCAGCCAGACCTGCGGCCTCAACTATCCCCTGTGCATTCTTGGACGATGCCGCTCCGATATGCAGGGTGACTTTTGACAAGTCACCGTCATATTTATTCGAGGCCGTAAATACTGTCTTCGTCGTTGCGGCATTGCTATTATCGCCGCCGCAGCCGGACATTGCCAGTAATGCCATCAGGCCTGCACCTGCTGCCAGTAATTTCAACTTTAAATTCATAATGATTCCTCCTTCTTGTTGACAATAAAAAAGAGGTTTTGCATAGAAATAAGCCTACGCAAAACCTCTGGTTCTCCAGTCAGTTTTCTTCCCCTTTAAGGATGACTTTATGTTACATTATTATGCCTATCATGTCAATAGGTTTATGATAAATGTTAAATTTTTTCTAATACGTCCGCCAGTTCAGCAATAATATCCTCTGCCCGTTCCAGCCCCACGGACAGCCGCAGCTGCCCTAATGTTATGCCTGCTGCCGCCAAATCTGCCGGTGAATAAGACCTGTGGGATGTTTTGGCGGCGTACGATAATGTAGTGGCCGTACCAGCCAGACTGGGTACATATTTGATGGTACGCAATTCCCTGATGACTGTAGCGGCTTCCTTTTCTCCACCGCGCAGGTTAAAACTCAGCATGCCGCCAAAAAGCCCCGCGGAAAACTGTGCCTTAGCCCATTCATGACTTGCAGAAGACACCAGCCCCGGATAAAAGACCCTTTCAATCTTCGGATGCTTTTCCAGGTATTGCGCCACCTGCATTGCATTATGTGAGTGAGCCGTAACCCGGAGGCTCAATGTGCGCAGGCTGCGTGCCAGCAGCCAGCTGTCATCTGCCCCCAGTACGGCTCCGTATAACGTCAACGTCTTATGAATCTTGTCGATAAGCGCCTGACTGCCTGCCGCCGCGCCGCCGATAATATCGCTGTGACCGCCCAGATATTTTGTGGCACTATACAGCACTACATCGGCTCCTAAAAGAGCCGGTTTTACCACCACCGGTGTAGCAAAGGTATTATCCACAAAAAACAGTAAACCATGCTCATGCGCCACCTTGGCCACCGCAGCCATATCCGGCACTTCCATCAAGGGATTGCAGATAGATTCCGTGTAAATGAGCTTCGTTTCCGGGCGGATAAAATCGGCAATATTTTCATGGAGGAAATCCACAAAGGTCACACTGACACCAAACCTTGACAGTTCATTGGCCAAAAAATCATGAACACCGCCATAAAGCACTGGCGAGGAAATAATATGATCCCCCTGCTGCACAACTGAGAGAATACTCATTGTGATGGCCGCCATGCCTGAAGAAAATACCAGTGCCGCTTCCGTTTCATCCGCAGCCGCCAGTATTTCACTCACAGCATCTGTATTCGGATGACGCATGCGGCTGTATATATAGCCATCATCTTCACCCTCGTAAATTCTGTCCACCGATGGCACATCATCAAAGGCAAAGACCGAGGTCCGATAAAGCGGCAATACCTCCGGCACTGATGATGACTTCGCCACCTGTTTGTAAAACTGGCCATCACCTGTATGGATAAGACCGGTATCCAGATTTTTTCCCATATAGCCGTCCCCCTGTATAAGTCAATGTGTATTTTTCTCAGCTAACTTGTTGCCCAAAAACTGTATAAGGCAGACAATCGCTACCAACACCACCACAGTTCCCACCGTCACATCTTCCTGAAAACGGTTGTGGCCGTATTTAATAGCAAAATCCCCCAGACCGCCTGCGCCTACAGCTCCGGCCATCGCGGTAAGGCCAATAAGGCTGATGGTGGTCAGAGTGGTTGCTCTCACAATCGGCGCAATGCTTTCCCGGAGATAGACCTTGAAGATTACCTCACGTGGGCTAAGTCCCATGGCCTGTGCTGCTTCAATCACACCGCTGCCGATTTCCGTGAGCGCCGACTCCACCTGCCGCGAAAAAAAGGGCACAATGCCGCAGACCAAAGGAATAATAGCCCCCTTCACCCCGATACCAGTACCCACTACCATTCTGGTGATCGGCAGGAGCAAGGTCAGCAGAATGATAAAGGGTATGGAACGAAAGGTGTTGATGGCTTTATCAACAATCTGATAAACAGTGTTACGTTCCAAAATTCCGCCCGGTTTAGTGACAATCAGCACCACCCCGAAGATAAGCCCCAGCACAAAGGAAATACTGCCGGCAATGCCCACCATTAAAAAAGTATCTATAATTGCCTGATAAAACTCCGGCAGTTTCTGCATGAGATTGGGAAATAACGTATTAAGCAGCGCCATCTTTAATCACCTCCACGGTTACATTACGGCCGCTAACATAAGCCAGTGCCTCCCTGAGCTGATTTCGCGCGCCCTTTAGGATTGCCACGGTTCCGCCCAGAGGCATGCCCTCCACCAGTTCCACATCACTGAACAAAATATTGACCGTCACATCAAACTTTTTGGATATGTAGGAAATCAAAGGCTCGGAAACATTTGTTTCCCGATAACGCATTTTCACCAGTTGTTCGTCAGCAGACAGTTCGGCAATCTCCGCCTTGTCCTCAATCAGCTGATAAATTTCCGACAGATTTGATGTTGTGTTGATAAAACTCTTGGTTATCGGCTGCACCGGCTGGGCAAAAAGTGAATAGACGGTATTTTCCTCCACCACCCGTCCATGCTCCATGACCGCCACGCGATGACAAATTTTCTTTATCACATCCATTTCATGGGTTATGACTACCACCGTAATGCCCAGCTCCGTATTCAGCCGGGCCAGCAGTTTCAAGATGGACTTCGTTGTTTGCGGGTCCAGTGCGCTGGTGGCTTCATCACAAAGCAGGATTTCGGGGTCTGTAGCCAGTGCCCTGGCGATAGCCACACGCTGCTTTTGACCGCCGGAAAGCTGTGACGGATATGCTCCGGCTCTGTCCTCCAGTTCCACAAAAGCCAATAACTCAGTTACTTTTCTTGTAATATCCGCCTGCGATAAGCCGGTATTTTCGATTGGCAGGGCGATATTCTGCGCAGCAGTCCGGGAAGGCATCAGATTAAACTGCTGAAAAATCATGCCAATTTTTTTCCGTTGTTCGCGCAATGCCTTAGGTGATAAAGTCAGCATATCCACACCGTTTACGATAACACTGCCAGCTGTCGGGCGTTCCAAAAGATTTATGCAGCGTACCAGTGTGGACTTCCCGGCGCCGGAAAAACCGATGATACCGTAGATTTCCTTGTCCTGAATAGTCAGGTTCACATCCTGCACCGCTGTTACCTGCTTATCCTTGATGGTAAAAGTCTTACTGATATCCTTTAGGACAATCATCCCTGTCACCTCACTTTATTGACGCTCCCATGCCGGAATATACTGGCCGTGGAAATCATTTTTATAAATTTCCTTGGTCTTTTCCGACTGATAGGCCTTGACGATTTCCTTATAGAGTTCCTTGTCCTTGTCTGCCGTTCTGACCACAATGACATTAAAGAAATCATTGCCCTTGTAATATTCGATAGCGTCCTTGAAAATCGCATCCTTATCCGGCACCAGACCTGCATCCACTGCGAACTGGCCATTGATGACAGCCGCGGCTACGTCCGGCAGCAGCGAGGCCGTCTGCGAAGCATCTACCTGTACAATTTTAATGCCAGCAACATTCTCCTCAATATCTTCCAATTCCGGGGTGATGCCTGCCGTGCTTTTCAGCCGGATAAGACCGGCTGCCTGCAGTACATTGAGTGCCCGGCCAAAGTTGACCGTATCATTGGGCACGGCAATTTTGTCACCGGCTTTAACCTCCTTGATGTCGTGGATATTCTTGGAATACAGATTCAGCGCTGACAGCATCGTGTCCCCAATAGCAGTGATTTCATAACCATGCTTCTTAACCTCATTATTCAGGAACTTATGGTGCTGAAAAGCATTCATTTCTATTTCCTTATTAGCCAGAGCCGCATTCGGCTGGGTGTAATCCGTAAAGACAACCAGCTCAATATCCACGTTTTTCTCCTTGAACTTATCAATAATCGGTTTCCAAATGATTTCGTCAGCAGCACCTGACACACCGACCCTGACCTTCTGTACATCGGCAGCCTTGTTGTCGCCGCAGCCAGCAGCCACTACGCCCAGCACCACCAATAACGTAAACAATAATACCTTTGCTAATTTTTTCATAACCATCAACCCTCTTTCATTTTTCTACTGTCAATCAGCGACCTAAAAAAGTCAGCGCGTAATTTATATGCAAGTCAGCGGCGATAGGCACAGCTTCATCAGGCGGCGCCAGTTTTTCGCTATGCAGCACCTTAGCAGAATCAGAACCTTCCTGCGCTGTACCCACATGAGCATATACACCGGGAATCTCCTTGATGTATTCAGCAAAATCATCCGCGGCAAAACCAAAGATAGGTGCTTCCGAAAGTTTTACTTTGTCCTTGCCAAGCAGGTCTGCCGCGACCTGAGATATTTCCTCTCTGGCAGTCTCATCATTGATGAGCGCACTGGCAAAACAGTCATATTCTGCTGCCGCCTGCACACCATAGCCTGCTGTCACCTTTTCTGCCAGTTCACTGATTTTAGCTTTTAGTTTTTGCCGGCTGTCTTCGGAAAAGGCGCGAAAACTGCCTTCAATGACAGCACTATCGGCGATGATATTGTAAGAGTTTCCTGCTTTAAAGACGCCAATGCCCACATTAACCGGTTCATCGGCTGGCAGCAGCCAGCTGGAAAGTTTGACAATTTCTCCCACCAATACTGCGCCGGCCTGCAGGGCATCCCTGCCCAAATGCGGTTTAGAGGTATGCGCCTTCCTGCCCGTAAGCGTTATGCGGAAGAAATCACAAGACGCTGCATCAGCTTTACGGGAAAGCGCCACCGTCCCCAGCGGCACATCCGGCGCAATATGGACACCAAAAGCCCGGTCATAACCTGTCAGCAGCCCCTGCTCCCGGAAATACTGCGAACCATGGCCAAATTCCTCAGCCTGCTGAAAAGCCAGCAATACCGTCCCGGAAAATTTATCTTTAAGCTCTGCCAGTTTCTGCGCAGCCGCCAGCAACGCTGCCGTATGGATATCATGGCCGCAGGCGTGCATTATGCCCTGATTAACCGACTTATAAGGCAAAGCCGTCTGCTCCTCAATAGGCAGGGCATCAATATCTGCCCGCAGGAGAATTTTGCGCCCATTATCGTTATGCCCTTTTATCCGGGCAAAGGTTCCTGTCCCCCCCACCGTCTGATACTCTATACCGCACGCCGTCAGCTTATCACGAATATATTTTGCCGTGTTGTGCTCCTGACCGCTCAGCTCAGGATGCTGGTGTAAAAACCTGCGGCATTCTCTGGCAAACTCACTATCGCAATGCTCCATACCGGTCACCTCATTCTATCCTTGCCCCTGGAAACCTAAAAAGAGGTTTTGCACAGGAAAATATCCGTTGCAAAACCTCTGGTTCTTCCAGTCAGTTATCTCGCTATTTGGCGATGACCTTATGTTACACTATTACACCCATCATGTCAATAGGCATTATTGTTGTTTACTTAAATTACCGGCATATAGTTCCGGCATCAGCGGCACCAAA
>JAGAYB010000177.1 GCA_017940705.1 Selenomonas sp.
GGCATGAGCAATGTGGAGCAGATGGAAGACAATCTTTCCTATATGAAGGATTTTACCGGTCTGAATGACAGTCAGAAGAATACCATTAACAAGGCAAGGGAAGCCCTGGCTAAAATCCCGGTTATTCCCTGCACTACCTGTAACTATTGCGCCAAGGTCTGCCCCAAGGAAATCGGCATTTCCGGCACCTTTACGGCGATGAACTATCTGACGCTCTACGGCGATAAGGCCGCTGCCCAGCATCAGGAAAACTGGCTGGTGGGCGGTCATGGCCGCCAAAAAGCCGCCGAATGTATAAAATGCGGCAAATGCGAACAGGTCTGTCCACAGCATATCAGCATCCGTGAGGAACTGGTCAAGGCAGGCAAGGCCTTGCAATAAAAGGCATTTATTTGCATATTCTGGCTAATAAAAAGTGGGGGAGCAGGGAGGTCACTAGGCGGTGCAGGGTGCTTACGGTATCGGGAGTATATACTACCGCGCCGCGTATAGCGGCCTGCAGGGATTTCTTGGCAACACTTTTGACCGTTGTTGCTCCCGGCATATCCTTATAGGCGCCATGCTTGTCGGTGGCTTTTGCTTTACCGACAAACTCCGTATCTTTTATCCAGTAAGGACAAACAGCTGTGACCTTTATGCCTGAGTCCTGCAGTTCAACGCTTATCGCCCTGCTGTAGGACAGCATAAAGGCCTTGCTGGCAGCATAGACAGCCAGATTGGGAATGGGCTGGAAAGCGGAGCAGGAGACAATCTGCAGAATGTGACTGCCTTTTCGCATATAAGGCACGCACATTTCGGTAATGGCCACGGCTGCCATATCATTGAGTTTTATCATCTGCCGTAGTTTGTCCTGCGGACATTCACGGCTGAGGCCTATACAGCCAAAGCCGGCAGCATTGACTAGAAATGACATGTCAGGTCTTTGGGCGTTTAGCTCCTGTTCCAGAAAATCAAGAGCGCTGTCCTCAGTTAAATCCAAGGATAGACAGCGGCAGGGCGTCTTTAGCTTTGACGCCAGTTCTGTCAGCCGGTCTTGACGTCTGGCAATCAGCCAGAGCTCGTCAAGACCCTTGGCATCCAGCAGTTTGGCGTACACTGCACCAAGGCCGCTGGAAGCCCCTGTGATGATAGCAGTTTTGCTGTTATTACTCATATATACCACCTTTGCAAAGTGATTGTTTGGTTTACAGATACATTGTAGCATAATTGTTTGTAAATGAATATAATTATCAAATCGGGAGGACATCAATATTAGCACGGTAATTTATTATTATTCGGCAACGGGCAATTCTCTTTATGTGGCACGCGAATTACAAAAAGCCCTGCCGGACGTGGAACTAAGGTCAATCGCTGCAGCTTTGCAGGAAGATATCCCCTCAGTCAATGCTGAGTGTGTAGGCTTTGTATTTCCCTTGCATTACTTTAGCCTGCCCATGCAGGTGGAGGAATTTTTGCATAAATTGACCATACATGAGTCGCCGTATATATTCGCTATTGCCACTTGCGGCGTGCCTTATTGGGGACGGCCGTTTGTGGATATGGAAAATATTTTGACGGGCAAAAATCAGCGTGTGCAGGCTAAATATTTTGTACGGCTGGTATCGAACTATATACCTTATCGGGATATTGCTGCAGACTGGCGAATAAGTATCCGGGCGTGGCTGGCAGAGCGGAAACTGGCGAAAATAGCCAAGACCATTGCGGGCAGGAAAACTCATGATACCTGGCAGCTGCTCAAAACGTTCTGCAAAGGACATCATGACAAGTGGGTGGCAAATCAGCAGGCCATAGATACGCCCTTCCAATGTGCGGCGGAAAAATGTACGGCTTGCGGTTTATGCGAAAAAATATGCCCCAGAGATAATATAAAACGTCCCGAGGGAAAGCCTGTTTGGCAGCATAAATGCGTGGAGTGTCTTGGCTGTCTGCATATCTGCCAGGCCAGGGCCATCGACTACGGCGAGATAACCAAGGAGCGCCAGCGGTACAGGCATAAGACTGTGAAAACTGCAGATTTGGTAAATGCGAAGGTACAATAATGGAGATAGAACGTCAATTTTTAGTCGAAAAACTGCCATCCCTGCCAGCAGAGTATGAAACTTTACGTCAAGGCTATGTGGCTTTGGAGCCGGAAATCCGCATCCGTCAGCTTGGTGACAGTCATTTTGTGCTGACCGTCAAGCGCGGAGCAGGGCTTGTCCGTGAAGAATGGGAAACGGATATAGAAAGGCAGGAATTTGACAATCTGGCTGCAAGGCTGTGGCCGCAAACCTGCATGATTGAAAAACGCCGCTATAAATTGACTCTGCCGGATGGCTTAATTGCAGAACTTCATGTGCATACCGGCCATCTGACAGGATTCAATTATGTAGAGGTAGAATTTCCAACTGTAGAAGCAGCCAAGGCATTTATACCGCCAGCTTGGTTCGGCAGAGAAGTCACGGAGGATAAAAGATTCTCCTACGGCACTTTGGCAAAGGCTGATGGGCTGGAAACGGTGCGGCAGCTGCTGGAATAGGCCAAATATATTTTGATTATTTATGAACAGTTCCTAAGACAAAGGAGGAAACAGCATGAGTGTAGAATTTACGGGAAAGAAAGCCTGCATCGCCCCAGAGGGGGTATTCATCATTGGTACTTACGATGAAAATGGTGTGCCTAATGCCATGAATGCAGCATGGGGGGCACAGTCTGATTATGATGAAATCACATTGTTTTTGGCCAAGCACAAGACCACGGAAAACATCAAGCACACCAAGGCCTTCACCGTAGCGTTTGCCACCAAAGACACGGTGGAAATCGCGGA
>JAGAYB010000178.1 GCA_017940705.1 Selenomonas sp.
ACAAACGCCACCGCCTATGTCGCCATCTGCTTTGTTGTCGTCAGTCGGCATAGCCACCGCTATGCCTCCCTCCTCCGCCGCGCATATGACGACATATTCGGCGTCGTTTTTATATCAAAAATCATCGTGTCAGTGCACTAGGGAGATATTTTGGGGCTCGTTATAACGCAACTGCCGTTCATTGTATACATTAGAGAAAATTATTTTCAACGCTGCGGTGATGTGGTATAGTATGGGGGTAGCTATTACTTTTTTGTTATAGATAGAAAGAAGGCAGATTATGAGTATCCGTATCGGTATTTTAGGTTATGGCAATCTGGGCCGTGGTGTGGAATGTGCGATAAAGGCCAATGATGATTTGGAACTGGCAGCTGTATTTACCCGCCGCGACCCGGCGCTGCTCACGATTAAAACTCCCGGCGTGCCCGTGGTTAATGTCAGCGATGTGGAGGAGTGGGAAGACAAAATTGATGTCATGATTCTCTGCGGCGGCAGTGCCACAGATTTACCGGTGCAGACACCTCATTATGCAAAACTCTTCAATGTGGTGGACAGCTTCGATACTCATGCCCGGATTCCCGAGCATTTTGCCAATGTTGACAAGGCCGCCAGGGAAACTGGCCATGTGGGCATTATTTCCGTGGGCTGGGACCCGGGACTGTTCTCGCTGGCACGTGTCTATAGCAATGCCATTCTGCCGCAGGGCAAGGATTATACTTTCTGGGGGCGTGGCGTATCCCAGGGACATTCCGACGCTATCCGCCGCATTGAAGGCGTAGCTGATGCTCGTCAGTACACGGTACCGGTGGAAAAGGCACTGGCCGCTGTCCGTGCAGGTGAAAATCCTGACCTGACCACGCGCGAAAAACATACCCGTGAGTGCTATGTGGTATTGGAAGAAGGCGCAGATGCGGCTAAAGTTGAGCAGGAAATCAAGACCATGCCCAATTATTTTGATGAGTATGACACCACGGTGCATTTCATCAGTCAGGAAGAGCTGAACCGTGACCACAAGGGGCTGCCTCACGGCGGTTCGGTAATCCGCTCCGGCGTAACCGGCCACGACAAGGAAAACAAGCATGTGATTGAGTTCAAGCTGAATCTTGATTCCAATCCGGAATTTACCACCAGCGTGCTTGTCTGCTATGCCCGTGCCGCCTATCGTCTCGCCAAAGAAGGCGTGACCGGCTGCAAGACCGTGCTGGACATTGCGCCCTCTTACCTGTCGGCACAAAGTGGCGAAGAACTGCGTGCGCATCTGCTTTAATATTAAAATATGATTAAAAAGCCCTGCCTTAGCAGGGTTTTTCTTTTTCAGAACGAATAAGTATAGTTATCAATCCTTATAAGCATAATTTAGTTTAATCATTGTAAAATTTCACCGATAAATACTTTAATAAGAAACATTGGTGAGAAAGGGGGAAGAACAATGATTTGTAGAAAATGCGGCTGTATAATTGAAAGCGAGGCCAAGGTTTGTGCCTTTTGCGGTGAACAGGCAGAGGCAGGGAGCGTGGACCTTATGACCCGTACCGTAGGAGATGATGGTGCCGATGAAATCCGGGCGGCCATGCCGGGGCTGATAGACCTGCAGGAACTGGCAGAAGTGCCGCAGGACAAGGAAATGTTAATCATTGAGCTGACCCGTCTGCAAGGCTACTTTGCCCATATTCGCAGCAAATATGCGACCTTGGGTGATTTGTGGATGATGCGTTTGCAAAATAAGACGCCGTCCCTTTTCAACTGGACACTGGGCGGTTTTCTGTCCACGTTGTTCTTTTACCTCATCCTGTCCGGCTTTTTCCCGGGAACGCCATGGACGTTTTTCTTTGTGATGTGGCTGGGCGTTACCAGCGTGGGCTATGTACAGGCCGGCAAGGCTTACGAGCAGCGCAAGGCCCGGCTGGAAGCAGACATTCGCGGCATGGAAAATGAGGTGCGTGATTTTTACAATCATGCCGAGCGTTGTTTCCTGCCGTTTGATTACAGCGACCCGCAGATTATCCGCGAGCTGATTGTCGGCCTGACCAATGGGACGATAACCTCCTTCAGCGATTACCGCGTACAAGGGTGACTTCTCATAAGCAGCTATAGCCTTCACCTTTTCCCAAGGTGAAGGCTATGTTATAATAAGACTGTGTCGTAATCGACTGTTATAATTTTGTACTTTAAGGAGGGACTCCATGTCTTTATTTGCCCTGAGCCTGCTGTTTGTCTGTCCGGTGCTGCTCCTTGTGGTGGCTCTGCGCTATCTGCGGCGGCGAAAGTTTAAGATGACGGCCGTGTTTGTCCTGCTGGCGGTGGCTGTGGGAACTGTTGGCGGCATTACCGGCTACGGGGAAATGGAAAATTATGCCAAGCGCGGCGCGGAATCCAGTTATGCCCGTGACCAACGGGAGAATCAGACCCGGCGCTACGAACAGGCTGTGGAGATTTTAGTACAGCTGGATTTCAATCATCCTGACAGGGAGAAAAGCGAGGAGGCTGTCCGCCTGTTACAGGATTTTGCTGATGATGATATGGCTGCCCAGCTGGAGGGAGCCTGCCCCGATGCGCAGATGCTGCTGGCTTACGCCGAAGCGATGAATCAGGTGGCGCTGTACCGCGGACATATCACCAACAAGGATGTGGCGGCTGACCGCAAGCTGCTCTCATTGGTTCAGGATATGCCGGAGGGCTATCAGGGACGGCTGGCGGAAAAAATCCTGCCCTTTCAGCGGCTGATTGTTGCCATGAATCAGGAAGCGGAGCGCGAGGCGAAGCTGGATAAGGAAAATGCCCAAAAGCATGCCCAAAACTTAAGTCAGGGCAAATATGGAGGAATTCATCCCGGCGACAGCGAAGATAAAATTGCAGCTGCCATGGGCAAGCCCAGCCGTGTAAATGTCACGAATGGGGAAGGGGCTGAACTCAA
>JAGAYB010000179.1 GCA_017940705.1 Selenomonas sp.
CGCAGTTCCATAACCGTAATACCGGCCGTATCATCGATGTAGATAGGCGCCCGGCTCATTTTATCGGCTACGCCCACCAGTTTGTTCCATTCAACTTCGTCCAGCTGCCCGGTACGAAGCCGCGAAGCGTCAATGCCGCCCTCGGAGCAGAGCATACGCTGCATGAGCTGCTCCTTGCTCATTTCGAGTGAGAAGAAGGCCACATTGCCGCCGTGCAAGCCAACGTAGCTGGCAATATTCAAGGTAAACGCTGTCTTACCCATAGACGGGCGCGCCGCAACAAGAATCAAATCCGATTTTTGCAGGCCGGCAGTCAGCTTATCCAAATCCTTAAAGCCGGAGCTTAGCCCTGTAAGACCGCCCTTGGACTCATAAAGGACATTGATGCGCTCAAAGGTACGCATGACGATGTTCTTCATGGACTCAAAAGCACCGCCGCCCTGACGGCTGGCCACCGCCAGAATTTTCTTTTCCGCTTCGTCCATGATGTTTTCCACTTCATCACTGTCCTCGTAAGCCTTGCCGGCGATTTCCGTAGCCACGTTGATGAGGTTTCTGAGCTCGGCCTTTTCCTTGACGATTTTGGCATGGTAGCTGACATTGGCGGCCGTGCCCACGATATTGGCCAGCTGGGTGATAAAGCCGAGGCCGCCCACTTTGTCCAGCATATCGGTCTTGCGCAGTTCCTCCGTCAGCGTGACCAAATCCACCGCCTCATCATTGTTTTGCAGGCGTACCATGGCCTCGTAGACAATGCGGTGAATCTCCCGGTAAAAATCATCGGGACGCAGGATTTCCTGCACCTCAATGATGGCTTCTTTTTTGATGAGCATTGCCCCCAAAACCGCCTGCTCCGCTTCAATGTTCTGAGGGGGTACCCGTTCTGCTAATGCCATTTTCCTTACTCCTCTGGCTGGAAGATATAGTTAAACGCCTCTTCGGCCGTGCTGACAGGATGTATATCCAGTCCTAAATGTTCCTTGGGTATGTCCTTGCTGTTTTCCTTGGGGATGACCAGCGTTTTGATGCCTGTCTGCTTAGCCCCATAGGCTTTTTCAAAGACACCGCCCACAGGACGTACCCGGCCGGCCAGGGAAATCTCCCCGGTCACCGCCACATCCTGACGGATTTTCCGTCCGGTGACAGCGCTGGTGATAACCGCAAGAATCGCTGTCCCGGCGCTGGGGCCGTCAATATTGCCGCCGCCAATCACATTGATGTGAACGTCGTAATCATGCAAGTCTTTGCCTGTCAGCTGGCGCATTACCGACGCGGCATTGAACACGGAATCCTTGGCCATGGAACCAGCGGTTTCATTGAAACGCACCGTGCCCTTGCCCTTTTCTGCCGCCGGAAAAGCCACGGCCTCAATCTCAATGGCCGAACCTAAAAAACCGGCTACGCCCAGACCGAATATATGTCCCTGCAGCGCCGTGTCCGAGGCTTTTTTCGTCACATAGGGGGTCAGGCGGCTGACCTGTGTCACCTCGTAGATATCGGCCTTGCTGATTTCCACCTTGGGGCCGTTTGCCGTGCCTAAGTCCTCCAGGTTGATATCTGCGCCGTCAGCGCAGCGGTTCAGCGCCAGACTGTAAGCATCAGCCAGAATATTGATGGCCTTGCGGCCCTCAATGGTGTATTCGCTGATGAGCTCTGTCACTTCCTCATCCACCGTTACCTTGAGCTTTTCGGCCGCATTGCGGACAATCTGCTGTATATGTCTGGGGGTCAGCGGCTCAAAGTAAATCTCCGCACACCGCGAGCGCAGCGCCGGATTGATGTGTCCTGCATCACGGGTGGTAGCCCCAATCAGCACAAAGTCTGCCGGTGCCCCTTCCTCAAAGAGCTTTTTGATATAAGGCGGCACTTTCTTGTCCGTCGGGTCATAATAAGCCGACTCAAAATAGGCACGCTTATCTTCCAGCACCTTTAACAGTTTATTTTGCAGCATTTCATCCATTTCGCCGATTTCATCAATGAACAAAATACCACCATGGGCATCAGTAACAAGCCCGGGCTTCGGTTCGGGAATGCCGCTGTCCGCCAGATTCTTTTGCGCGCCCTGATAGATGGGGTCATGGACAGAACCCAGCAGGGGATTGGTAATATCCCGCGGGTCCCAGCGCAGGGTCGTGCCGTCCGTTTCCACGAAAGGTGCTTCCTCTCCAAAGGGGGAGACCTTCTTTTTCTTTGCCGCCTCCAGCACCAGCCGGGCTGCCGTGGTCTTGCCCACGCCGGGAGGCCCGTAGAGGAGCAGGTGCTGGGGATAGGGTGAGCTGAGCTTGGCCATCAGGGACTTTACCGCCCGTTCCTGACCAACGATTTCCGCAAAATCCTGCGGACGCAGCAGCTCCATAATCGACTGGGTCAGCTTGATGCTTTCCAGCTTTTCCAGCTTCTCGCGTTTCTCCTTGTCCTGAGGCGTTTCGTTGCTGCCTTTTTCCTCTTTCATCACCTGCTGGCGTATGTCGTTTACATAGTCAGCATGGTCTTTTTCCAGCTTTTCATTGACCTTTTTTTCGATGGAATCTTCCACATTACGGCGTGCCACAATGTCGGCCACCCGTTCCGACAGGGCCTCCAGAATGGAGGGCAGCTGCTCTTCCTTGGGAGCAGGGGCGATAAGGGGGTCTTCCCCCAAAATGCGCTGCAAAGCCAGCACACGTTCACAGCGGTTCTCCGAGCGCATCAGGGACAAGGCTTTCATCTTCCCTGCCTGAATGACCAGCTTCTCCGTGCCCATCACGTCCACCAGTATAGCGTACAGGGCATCTATCTGCCTGTCCAGCGGCTGGTCATGTGAAACAGGAGCAGGCAATGCCTGCTCCTGCTTTTTCGTAAATAATTTGCGAATAAAGTCCAGTAAATTCATATCAGCCTGCCACTACATTAACTTTGATTGTACTCGTTATGGACGGATGAACCTTGATAACCGCTTCATAGGTGCCGGTTCCCGTCACATCGCCCTGAATGGTGATTTTGCGGCGGTCAATATCAATATTCTCTTTTTTCAGGGCATCAGCCACATCCTTGCCCGTCACCGAGCCAAACAGCTTGCCGTTTTCGCCGATTTTCACGGGGATAGTCACCGTCACCTTTTCCAGCTGGGC
>JAGAYB010000180.1 GCA_017940705.1 Selenomonas sp.
CCAGCTGCAAAAGGTCATGTACAAGGAGCGCTACATTGCCTGTGAATTTGACTACCAGATGGATTATGCCGCCTATGCCGGCAGCTTCGGTATCAAGGCAGAAACCGTCTCCACACAGGAGGAATTTGCCGAAGCCCTTGCAAGGGCGCTCGCAGATACTGACCATCCCCGGGTAATCGTGCTCAATGTATGGCGCAGTTTTGTGGAGCCCATGATTAAGGGCGGCGCCCGTATAGATGAATTCGTTGAATTTAAATAAGCATATCGCAGCCTGCTTTACCGGCGGGCTGCGATTTTTATTTGCGACTTTTTCATGGGCGGCAGGATTTAGTTTGTGCGATAGAGAAGTATGATAAGGTATATAATTTGTTTTGAGACTTTTCTGCTCATCAAGAGAAAAGTTAGGGGTGCATGGGGATGTATATCTGCAATATCTTGATTTATTTGCTGGGCTTTCCTGAGAAAGCTGAAGAGACGGTGGGGGACATCCGTCTGCCTGAAAACGGACGTCTTAGGATAAAGACAGCCGGGAAATTGGCAGATGTACAGCTGGCCTCTCAGGAAAAGTGTTCCGCCTTGGTCGCTTATGACTGTGGACAAATAAATATTGCCGAGATTGATGATTTGCTGGGCAAAGAGGCTTGCCTGATTCTTTGTACAGATGAGCCGGATTCGCTGACGGAGGAACAGCTGGCAAGGGCGCATAGTATATGGCCTGAGCATTGTTCGGAAAAGCTGTGGCATTTTCACTTGCAGCGGCTGGCCGAGGATATGTACCGCATTCAGAATTTGTGGAATACGGGCAACTGCCTGCAGACGGTAGTGGATACGATGCCGGGCTTTGTGTGGTTTAAGGATATGGAAGGTCATCATCTGAAAGTCAATCAGGGCTTTTGTGAGATGGTGGGCAAGGACATGGCCGATGTCGTGGGCAAGCAGCACTACGAGATTTGGGGCATTACTCCTGAGCAGTACGCGGAAGGTGAGTATGTCTGTCTGGAAACGGATGATGCCATTGCCAAGCTACAAAAGCCGACGCTGTTTAAGGAGGAAGTCCTTCATTCCAAACTGGGGCTGCGGCAGCTGGAAACCTATAAGGCGCCGATTTTTGATGAATACGGTGTGATGATTGGCAATATTGGTGTTGCCAATGATGTTACCGATGAATATGCCAACCGGGAACGGATTTTGCAGTTGTCGCGCACGGATGAGCTTACCCATCTGGCCAATCGGCGGTATTTTTACCAATATGTAAGTGAGCAGCGCAAGACCGGGGATTTGACCCTGTTTTACATCGACCTTGACCACTTTAAGCAGCTTAATGATACCTTCGGTCATCAGGCCGGGGATGCGGCGCTGATGGCTGTAAGCGAGCTGCTGCAGAAAAACTTTCCCGATGATTTTATCACCCGTCTTGGTGGGGATGAATTCGTAGTGGCATTGTTTTCCGTTCCGGAAAAGCAGGTCATTCAGCAGCGGCTGGATGCACTCTGTGATGAGGCGCAGCAGTTTTTTCAGCGGCATAAAAGTTTTCAGGGGCTGACCATGAGTATTGGGGTAGCCTCTACCAGAGATATGGCCGTTTCGCTGGACACTATGCTGAAAAACAGTGATGAAGCGCTATATTTCAGCAAAGCGAATTGCCGTGGCTGCTATACCTTTTATGATGATATTAAGGATTTTGCCCAGACCATGGAATTATTGTAAAAACAGGCTGCTGCACGGAGGTGAGCGTAAACTTCACTGGTGCAGCAGCCTGTTTGTGTGATTTTATTTTTTCGGATATACGCCGATGGTCAGCTTGTTGATGATGGGCAGGATTGTGCCGAGCCTGCGGCAGAGAATCGCGGCACTGATGGAGAGCAGCAGCACCGCCCAGTAAAAAGCGATAATCAGCGGTGCAGTCATCATAAGACCTTTATGCTGTATCAGCAGGCCGATGTAGGTGATGAATAAGGGATGGGCAAGATAGGCAAAGTAGGAGTGCCTGCCTAAGAGGTGCAGAGCCTGACTGATGACCGGAGAAAATTTCACATAGGTAAAGAGCGCGAAGAAGAAGAGCGAGGCGGCTATCGTATAAAATATGCCCCAGGGGCAAAGCTGATGCGCCGTGTTGATGGCATCCAGCGCCGTGTAGCCGTCAAAATAAATCTTTTCGTAGTAGTAGGTCAGCAGGCCGCCCAGCGTGAAGAAGAAAAACGAGGTCAGTCCGCGCAGATGTTTCTGCATAAACTCCATAAACTGCTGGCTGTGAACGGACAGGTAGCCGCCCAGCAGGAAGATGAAGAAGTAATGGAGAACCCAGTAGTTAAGACGGTACAGCAAAAAGGGTTTCAGCAGGCTGCTGTCCGGCAGGCTGTAGACGTAGAGATTAAAGCCGGTGCTGAAGCTGGACCAGTAGTCAAAGGCGACTTGCAGGGCAAGCAGTACGCCCAGCCGGGGAATGGTCAGCTGCCGGACAATGGCAATCCACAGGGGCATCAGCAGATAGAACCAGAGGAGAATCACCATGAAGTATAGCTGGTATTTGGCGTTGCCGAAAAAGAGAATGGACAGCAGATGCAGCGGGTCGGGAAAGCCGACACCGTACAGCAGTCCATCATGCAGCAGATAAAATAATGACCAGGCCAGATAGGGAATGAGTACGGTTTTTAACCGCCGCTTGCTAAAGGACTTAAA
>JAGAYB010000181.1 GCA_017940705.1 Selenomonas sp.
TACCGGCATGGGCAAGTCAGGCCATATCGGCCGCAAGATGGCAGCTACTTTTGCCAGCACCGGCACGCCTGCTTTTTTCATGCATCCCGGTGAGGCCTTTCACGGGGATTTGGGCATGGTGACGGAAAATGACGTGGTCATCGCCATTTCCAACAGTGGCGAGTCCAATGAGATTGTCAATATTCTGCCCATCATTCATCGTATTGGCGCAAAAATCATCGCCATGTGCGGCCGCCGTGACTCCCAGCTGGGGCGCAACAGTGATTACTTCGTCAACATCGCTGTGGAAAAGGAAGCCTGCCCTTTGGGGCTGGCGCCTACAGCCAGCACCACGGCTACTTTGGCCATGGGGGACGCTTTGGCAATCGCCCTGATGTCCGTGCGTGATTTCACCAGTCAGGATTTTGCTCTGTTCCACCCCGGTGGCGCTTTGGGCAGAAAACTTCTGCTGACGGTGAAAAACGTCATGCACACCGGCGACGAAAACCCCATTGTGCATAAGGACAAGACGGCTAAGGACGCCCTCTTTATCATGACGGATAAAGGTCTCGGGGCAGCTTCTGTGGTAGATGACAGCGGCAAACTGGTCGGCATCATCACCGATGGCATCATCCGCCGCGCGCTGGGCAAGGATTACAAGTTCCTTGATGAGGCCGTGGGCAATATCATGTTTGGCACGCCGCTGACCATCACCGAGAACGCCATGGCTTCCTCGGCTCTGTCTGTGATGGAAAAACACAAGCCGCGCCCCGTAACGGTTTTGCCGGTTATTGACGAAAACAAAATTCCTGTAGGGATTATTCATTTGACGGACCTTTTGCGTCAAGGAGTGGTATAATGGAGATTAGCAGCCGGGCGCTGACCGCGGCCGAAAAGATAAAACTGATTATCTTCGATGTGGACGGGGTGCTTACTGACGGCGGCATTTATATCGGGGCGCAGGGAGAACTCTTCAAGCCCTTTTACTGCCGTGACGGTCTGGCTATAACCTTAGCCCATAAACAGGGCTTGCAGACAGCAATCATTACAGGCCGCCAGTCAGCCCAGGTGGAATTCCGCGCCAAGGAATTGAAGATAAGCCATGTCTTTCAGGGCAATTCGGATAAACGCGGTGCTTATCGGGAATTAAAGAAACTGACCGGTCTGCGCGATGAGGAGATTGCCTACATCGGTGATGACCTTATCGACCTGCCCATTATGCTGCAGGTTGGCCTGCCCATGGCTGTGGCTGACGCTGTGGCTGAGGTGCGCAGCCGTGCCATGGTGGTATCCGGCTTTCCCGGCGGACGCGGAGCTGTACGGGAGCTGCTGGAATTTATTTTCAAGGCTCAGGGGCGCTGGGAACAGATAATGGCGGACTTTACAGCGCCACAGGATAATGAGGGTCTTGCCCAATAGGGCTATTTATAGATGTTTTGGGGGAACGAGATTCATGCAGTATAAATTCGTGATGTTCATGAGCTGGCTTGTCTGCCATTCGCCGTACAAGCTGGTGATGGCTGCCGGCTGGGTTCTCGGACAGCTGTATTATCTCCTGATAAAAAAACAGCGCGAGCGGGCCGTGGCACAGGTGATGCCGGCTTTGGGGCTGACTGAGCCTGAGGCGCGGCGTCTGATTCGGGCATCCTTTGTGAATTTAGCACGCAATGTACTGGAAATTCTCTATATGCCCAAGCTTAACAAGCAAAATTTTCATGAATATATTGAGATTGACCATTTGGAGCGCATGACAGATGCGCTGGCCGAAGGAAAGGGCGTTGTGGTGCTCACAGGACATATCGGCACCTGGGAGTGGCTGTCGGCAGCCTTTACCATGAACGGCCTGCCGGTCACGGCCATTGCCAAGAACCAGCCCAATATGCAGTACACGCTGGCGCTTAACGATTTGCGCAAGACCATCAATGTGGAGATATTTTCCCGGGGCACCAGCGAACTGCTGGCAGCTGCCAAGGCCCTGAAAAAGGGCAAGATTCTGGGCTTTTTAGCCGATCAGGATGCAGGGCCCAATGGCGCGTTTCTGCCCTTTTTGGGTAAGCTGGCGTCCACGCCCATGGGGCCGGCTGTTTTTGCCTGCAAGTTCAATGCTCCGGTGCTGCCGGCCTTTATCCTGCGCCAGCCAAACGGCAAACACAAGGTAGTTATCGGCGAGGTCATGCGCTACGAGGACACCGGGGACACGGATAAGGACTTGTTTGATTTTACGGCGAAGATGACGAAGATTATGGAAAATATCATTCGGGAGAATCCTACCCAATGGCTGTGGTTCCAAAAACGCTGGAACACCGCGCCTGAACAGCAGAAAGTGGGCAAGCACCATATAGTTAAATCACAGGAGGATGCCTGATGGAAAAATACCAAAAGCCTATAATGCTTGCCGCGGCCTTAGCTGTAATTGCGGTGATTGTCTGGGCTGTAATGACGGTACCTGAACCGCTGGAAAAAAGTGATGAGGCTGAGCATGGTACAGTTATAAGCTATGATGGCAATGAACTTAGTGAGGAAAAAAACGGCCGCAAGATATGGGATTTGACGGCTGAACACATAGATGTTGATATTGAAAAAAAGATGACAATGTTGACAAAATTGACAGGTCATTTTTATGCAGATGATGGCCGGGTTACGGAGTTTAAGGCGGATGAAGGCCGTTATGATGAACAGACCCGTGATGTTGTTGTATCTGGAAATGTAGTTGTATCTAATAGTGATGGGGCAAAACTAACCAGCAGGGAATTGGTTTGGCATGCTAAAGAAGAAATTCTGACCGCTAAAGGCGAGGCGCGCATAACCAAAGAAGATATGCTGGCAGAAGGCGACCAGATTGAAAGCCGCGATGGTTTCAACAAGATAAAAGTCAGCGGTAAGGCTCATCTCGTTAAGGGAGGAAAAAGCGAATGATGTGCAGAAAAAAATACATGAA
>JAGAYB010000021.1 GCA_017940705.1 Selenomonas sp.
GGAATTTCCACAAAGGCATTGCAGCCCACCGCCGAAAAAAGGCTCCCCGAGGAGTGCTGCTGCGGCAGCCGCACCTTGCCCTGTTCATGGTAGGCGCGGATAAAACGCCGCCTGCGGCTTTTCCGGGGGAAGGAATCTGTCAGCACCGCCTGTGCATGATGGGGCAGAATCTTATTATTGCCGCTTAGATACGCCAGCAAGGGCACGGCCAGCAGCTCAAAGACCGCATAGGCCGCAAAGGGATTGCCCGACAGCGCCAGACCAATGGTATTGCCCATTTTGTAGGCTAAGGCCGGAGTCCCCGGCTTCAGGGCCAGCCGCCAGAAAAGCCTCTGCCCCACCGTGCCGGCCACCACCGGCATAACATCCTTTTTGCCCACGGACACGCCGCCCGTAGTCAAAATGACATCCGCCCTGTCCTGACACCCTTTGATGATTTCTGCCGCAGCTGTCACATCATCAGGCAGATTCCCCAGAATTTCCGGGACAAAGCCCAGTTCCTGCAACCGGCTGGCCAGCAGGTACAGGTTGCTGTTGTAAATCTTCCCCGGCAGCAGCGCCTCTCCCGGAGCCACCAGCTCATCTCCGGTACTGGCCAGAGCTACGCGCACAGGCCGCCACACCCTGACTCTGGCATAGCCCTGACTGGCCAGCACGCCGATATGCGCAGCCGTCAGCTTCGTGCCTTTTGGGGCCAGCAATGTACCCTTTTGCACATCCTCACCGGCAAAGCAGTAGTTGGCGTATGGTTCCAGCTCATAGGGTACACGGATGGTATCTGCCACGGTTTCCACATCTTCCTGCCGCACCACGCAGTTGCAGCCTTCGGGAATGGCACCGCCGGTCATAATCCTGACAGCCGCCCCTTGGGGCACAGTCCTAGCAAAAAAATCCCCGGCACATTCTTCCCCGATAATTTTAAAAACAGCCGGTTTATCTGCCGCTGCCCCGGCTGTCGCCTCTGCCGCCAGCGCATAGCCGTCCAGCGGTGACCTGTCAAAGGGAGGATTATCCGTCACCGCCAGATAGTCCTCAGCCAGCGTCAGCCCCAGCGCCTGCAGCAAATCAACCTCCACAGGTTCACGCACCGGCTCTGCTGCCCCCTTTAGCACCTCAATGGCCTTTTCTAATGATAAATCTTGCATTGTCAGCCCCTCCTCAATGGTGAAAACCACATACCGGATAATGACAAACTTCACAATTCATACACAGTCCGCCGATACCAAAACGGCGGATTTCCCGACGGGTCAATTTTTCTCCCGTGATAATCCGGGGCAATACCAAATCAAAAATCGTCCGCCCGGCATACATGACACAGCCCGGCAGTCCCATGACGGGAATCTCCTGCGCGCCCCGCTGCACATAACCAAGCAGGAACATCGCTCCGGGCAGGGTCGGCGCTCCATAGGTGATGATTTCCGCCCCGACGGCGCGGATAGCTGCCGGTGTCCTGTCATCGGGGTCAACACTCATACCGCCGGTACACAGCACCATATCCATCCCCATAGCCAGCAGTTCCTCAATCTGCCTGCGCGTATGCTCCGTATCATCATCAGACAAACGGTGTTCCGCGATGGACAGACCAAAGGCCTGCAATTTTTCTGCCAGCACCGGCGTGAAAGTATCCTCAATGCGTCCCAGAAAAACCTCCGTCCCCGTCGTCACCACGCCCACTCTGAGATTACGGCGGTACGGACGCAGGCGCAGCAGCGGCTCTGTGCCGGCCGTCTGCCTTACCTGTTCCATCTTTTCTTTTTTGATAATAAGCGGAATAACGCGCATCCCGGCCAGCTTTTGTCCGGCCTTCACCGGCATATTCTGCGGTACGGTGGCAATAGTTATATCATCAAGTTCATTTACAGCAGCAAACCTTGCCGCATCCACCTGAAAAACGCCGTCAACCGCAGCCGTCAGCTCGATTTTCCCCTCCTTGGGCTCCGACGCCGTCATATAGTCATTCTGGCAGAGCTGCCGCAGAATCTCCGCCGCCTCGTCCTCGTGAAGTACCGTATCATCATTTTCCCAAACAAAAATATGGTCTTTGCCTAAAGACAGCAGCACCGGCACATCCTCCGCCGTAATGATATGCCCCTTGCGAAAACGCGGCCCCTTTGTCACGCCCCGCACAATTTGAGTCACATCATGGCAAAGCACCTGCCCCACCGCTTCTTCTGTGCGCATTTCCTTCATATAGTAAGTCCCCCGATAGTACCAAAATGTAAAATACAAGTTCACGTTCACCTGTTCTTATTTAGTATAATACACTATTTTAGGCGGTTGCGCTTGTGATTTTTCATAGCTGTTATAAACTACCCAAATCCCTAATGCCATTTACCATAAACACGTCATATTGCAGCACATTTAATCGAAGTTATTATTCTTTTAAACCCACATTAAGATTTTCATCTATTATTTATTATTACTCCTTAAAAAAGGACCTAAGTCCCATTGTAAAAAATTTTTTTTGAATTACAATGTTACATTGTAGGTTTGTTCTCAGATAATTTTCAGAAAAGGAAGGATCGAGGCCGATGTATAAAAATTGGCAAAAAAGAGAACTGTTGGCGAGCCTTTTGCTGGTCGGCAGTTTTTACGGCACAGTACAGGGCGCTACCCCGGATTATGCGCAGCTGAACACAGCCGGGCAGGATGCTATCAGACGTCATGATTATGTCGCTGCTGAAAGCTATTTTAAGCAGGCGCGGTCATTGGCGCAGGCTGCCGGACAACAGGATTTTTTGCGTGACATGGATGCACGCCGGGCAGCAATGTACATAAATAATGCCGAGCCCAGCCGGGCAGTGGTAATCTTAAAGCCCTACATCAAACCCGGTGTAGATAAGTTTATGTTAAGTGATTATCTGCAGGCTCTACGCGCCTGCAATCAACCAGAACAAGTCCTGAGCGTTTTTCAGGAATATGTAAAAGATTGGCAGACTTTCCCTGTGTACGGCTTGGAAAATGTGGCAGCAGTCAGTCTGCGGCAGAAAAAATATCCTCTGGCCAAAAATATATACGAGTCTATTCTTGCCCGGGAAAAGCCGGAAAATGTTCCCTTTGTCCAGCTGGGCTATGCCTACACGCTGGCACGCATGGGACACGAAGGCAAGGCCGTTGACGCTTATCGTCAGGTCGCAAACCTCGCTCCCCGTTACAACAATATAATTGTCGGTGATGCTGCCGCTTTCATCCTTGAAGGGAAACTGGGTATTGCCCGTCAATTATTTAACCTGCTGGGTAAGAATGATGCCGAAAAAGAAGCCTATCAGCTTATCTATGCTCAGAACCTTACCAATGTAAATCGCGACCTCCTCAATGAAGACAGAAATTTCCAGCGTGATGAACTGCTTGATAACCGCAGTTATTACCATGAGGCAGATAACATCCTGCGAAAGCTGCGGCAAAGCAGTGACGCGGATATTGCCCATGATGCAAAGGTCGCTCATGCGGCCAACAGCCTGAACAACGAACTTCTGGCCGATGCACGCAGCAGCCTGCAGGCACTTTTAGCCGAAGATGATGGTGACATGGCAGCCCTTACCGTACAAAATGCGTATGAAAGCCAGCTGCTGCACAGCCTTTCCACCTTCTATGAAAGTTCCATAGACAACAAGCGAAACCAGCAGCAATCTGTGGGTATCAGTTACGAAAACTACATGGGACATAATATTTATCTCGCGCATGATATCAGCCGTAACTGGCTGCAGGATGATGATAGCAATGCAGCGTTTTGGCAAAGCACTACCGGAATACGGAAAAAATATTGCTGGGGTGAAATCGCCGGTGAGTGGATTCACTACGATGTTACCGATGCAAAAAGCGGCTATAATATGGGAATTATCTTCGATATAAACGATGCAACGAAAATAGGCTACGCACGCGGTATGCGTCTTCATAATCATGCCGGGACAGTAACAAACAGCATTCGTGAAAAATATCATACCATCAGCCTCAGCCATCAATTAACTCCCAAAACAGCCTTGGCTGCTCAATATGAATGGGCAGAACTTGATGACCAGAATAAATACCGGGAATACGAACTGGAATTAAAGCACCTGCTGCAGGTAAAACATAATTTCAGTGACCGGCTGCTCTTAGGTTACAGCCATACGAACTACGACCGGGAAGAATGGTTTTATGACTCGCCGAAACGACGGCAGGATTATACTCTGGCCTGGCAGCGCAAATGGAATTATCCCCAGATAGAAACCTCATGGCTATGCGAAACAGCCCTTGGCTGGGGACATGACAATGAGGACAGCATGGAATTTACCCCTCATATAAGATTGGAATACACAAAGGATTTCCCACATAACCAGCAGCTCCGTCTGGGAACAGCTTTTTACAAGTATTTCCATCAGCCAAGCACGGCTAACAACCGCCGCAATGACGGTTTTCAATTTTCCGCAAGCTATAACTGGAGGTGGTAATAATGCTGAAGAAACTTATTTTGATTTTATGCCTGTGTCTTGCCTGTGTTATGCCTGCGCACGGAGTTTTGGCAAATGTGACAATTCTCTGTTATCACGAGGTTGACCGGGCTGGCGATGCCTTTGCCGTCAGCCATCAGCGCTTGGAGGATCATCTGCAGTTTCTCCAAAAGGAAGGCTACCATTTCGTCAGCCTTGACGAATACGTGCGCTTTTGCCGCGGCGAATTAAAACTGCCTGATAAAAGCGTAATGATTACCTTTGATGATGGCTACCGTTCCTTTTACACAAAGGCTTACCCCCTGCTGAAAAAATATCAGGCACCGGGCATGCTGGCTATTGTCAGTTCATGGACAAACCATGAGGAAAAACCTAACGACGTTCGTGACACGGCCTCATGGGAAGAATTAAAGGAAATGGAAGACAGCGGCCTTGTTACTGTCGTATCCCATACCCATGCCATGCACAAACAACTGGCCATCAATCCTCAGGGCGGAAGAAACGGTGTCGTCGGCAGTCATCTCTACTTCGAGGGACGCTACGAAACTGACGAGGAGTACAAAACGCGCGTATCCAATGATATCAATGAAGTACAGCGCCTTTTTCAGGAAAAATTAGGTCATAAGGCGCAGGCTATGGTTTGGCCCTACGGCATCTACACCAAGGAGGCCGTTGAAATCGCTGCTCAGTCCGGCATGGAGGCAACTTTCCTGCTGGATGGCGGCGTAAATATGCCCGGTGAAAAATCCCGTCTCTATGCCAAACGCATCATCATGGAAAGCAATTTTGATGTCAGCCGGCTGAAAAAACTGCTGACCGTCAATCATGATACCTGGGATTCTTCCGGCATTCGTCTGGCGCAGGTAGACCTTGACAATATCTACAGCGAAAATCCCCAAAAATACGCACAAAATCTTGAAGGACTGTTTACCAATCTGGCCAGCAACAACATCAACGCCGTAGCTTTACAGGCTTTTGCCGACCCCGACGGCGATGGCAATGTGGACGAAGTTTATTTCGCCAACAGTCAGATTCCCGTAAGAGCAGATATCTTCAGTGACGTTGCCAACCGTCTGCAACAGCAAGGTATAACTGTACTGGCATGGCTGCCAACACTCAATTATCAAAGCCTGATAAGTCCCGATGGCAGCAACGCGGTAAAATCCCGTGGTGAAAAAGGCTGGTACCGCCGTTTAAGTCCCTTTGACCAAAGCAGCCTGTCCCACGTCAACAAACTGTTCTACGATTTAGCAGCCAGCACACAGATAGACGGCATCTTACTGCAGGATGACCTGTACCTCAATCAGGATGAGGATTTTTCCCTGCCGGCGCAAGCGGCATACCGCCAGCAGTTTGGCAAGGATTTAACAGCTATAGACACCAAAGACAAAACGGCACTTGCCGCCTTTACCCAATGGAAAATAGACGCCTTGGACAAGGCTGCCGACGGTGCTGTCAATGCCTTCAAACGCGTTCATCCCCAAGCTGTAATCATGCGTGATATCTACGCCGGTGCTCTCCTTTATCCCGACGCTGATAACTGGCTGGGCCAGCGCTATGCTGATTTCCTGCGCAAGTATGATTACACAGTAGTAATGGCTTATCCCTTTATGGATAAAGAGGAAAAGCCTTATGAGTACCTGCAAAAAATAGCCAAAACCGTCAATGAGAGCCAAGGTACAGGCAAAACCCTGATAAAAATCCAGACCTATGATTGGAACGAAAAATGCTGGCTGGACAGCAAAATCTTTACCCGGCAGATGCGTACACTGAAAGCCGCCGGTATGAAGAATTTAGGATATTATCCCTTGGGCTATGTCCATTGGGAACAGTGATTATTCCAAGGAGGATTATTTGC
The DNA here is from genome assembly GCA_017940705.1 of Selenomonas sp. Next base: position 6,289 of record JAGAYB010000021.1, read on the forward strand.
AATCTTGATTTACTCATTTATTTTGTGGCTGGCGGATTTCGTCTTCTATTACCCCATCATTATGAGCCTTATCTGGGTAATCGGCGCCCTTTGCTTCTACTGGCGGCGTGAACGCGGCCGGGATAAAAATCCCCCCGTGCTCACCCGTAAGCCACTGGTATCAGTTTTTATCCCGGCACATAATGAAGAACGTGATATCGCCGATTCCGTACGTTCCATCTTTGCCAACCACTACAAAAACCTTGAAGTCATCGTTATCAACGATGCCAGCACGGACAACACCCAGCAGGTACTGGAAAGCCTGATGGATGAATATCCCAGCCTCAAAATCCTGCACATGGAAAAAAATCTTGGTAAAGCTAATGGTTTGAATTTAGCCTTTGCCATGAGCCACGGCGAAGTAATCGTTACCCTGGACGCCGACTCCATGCTGGATGAACACGCCATTGAATGGGCAGTATGGCACTTTAATAACTTCCCCCGTGTGGGCGCTGTTACGGGCAATCCCAAGGTGCGCAACCGCACCAGCCTGCTGGCCAAAATCCAGACTGCTGAATACGCCAGCGTTATCGGCCTTATCAAACGCACACAGCGCATTGTCGGCAAAGTAATGACCGTGTCAGGTGTTGTGGCCGCATGGCGGCGCACTGCCATTATCAATGCCGGTATGTGGAGCAATACAGCCATCACCGATGATATCGAAATGACCTGGAAAATGGAAACAAAATTCTGGGATGTACGCTACGAACCGAATATGGTCTGCTGGATGCTTGTGCCGGAAACCCTCAAAGGCATTTGGGTACAGCGCAAGCGTTGGGCTCAGGGCGGTGTAGAAGTTATCCGCACCCATATAGACGTATGGCGGCATTACAAGGAACGCCGCATCTGGCCGGTTTATCTTGATTACTTTTTAGGCATCTTCTGGGCCTATTCCTTTGTCATTTGCGGACTACTGTGGACGGTACGCCTGCTGTTTGACATCACCGGCAGCGGTTACTCTGCCCTGCTGCCTGATTTGGGCAACCCGCTAATCAGCTGGAAAGGCTCACTCATATCCCTCATGTGTCTGATACAATTTTTAGTCAGCATTCTCATCGACTCCCGTTATGATAAATCGTTACTGAAAGTTTATTTCTGGGTAGTCTGGTATCCTGTTGTATACTGGATATTTAATGCACTTTCCGCGGTGGTCGCCACACCTGTGGGGCTTAGACGAGATATGACCACTACGGCTGTATGGGTAAGCCCTGACCGGGGCATTAAGGCTTAATCAAGGAGGATAACAGAGAAATTGGAAAAAGAAAAGGATTTGGATAACCAATCCCCGGTATATGAGGCCAAGCATAAGCGGCCTCTGCTGGTACGCATTCTTGAGGAAGTATTCGCGTTTGTCTGCACCATAATCTTATGGTTTTTTATCATTATCACCTTATACAACAAATTATATGTCAATGCCAACCCCGAGGAACATCATGTCTTAATAATTATGGCGCTTGTCAGTGTCGCAGCTATTGTTGTTTTGGCAGGCTGGCAATTTTACAACTGGTTTCGCTTTCATAACAAAAAGCGGCGCAAAGAATTCCCAACACAATCCCTTGAAGAAGTTGGCAGGCTCTACGGCATATCGGAAAAGAACATGGAACGCCTGCAAAATATTCGCAATGTGGCTGTGGTGGAGTTTCGCAACCACCGCTACTATTACTGCATAGACGGCGAAGACCCCATTGAAATCGGCATGCTGCACAAAAAATAACCCGTTGTCCTTATAAATATTCTGTATACAATCTTCTGCCTTATTGACATATTATACTTTGCCATCTATAATAACCTCATAAGCAAACAGGACAACGTTGTCCCCCAGCACTAGGTACCGAGTGCTGGGGGATTTGTGCGTTCATACAAATTTTGGACAAAGGCGTCCATAGGGCAGAAGTTTTCTGCGCTGTGGACGCCTTTTGCC